>CAZRUM010000007.1:0-33051 GCA_964603435.1 uncultured Gammaproteobacteria bacterium
ATAGTTTATGATGATCTTACAAAACAAGCTTGGGCTTATCGTGAAATTTCACTATTACTTCGTCGTCCACCGGGTCGTGAAGCTTATCCTGGGGATGTTTTCTATCTTCATTCACGTTTGCTTGAACGTGCCTGTAAGCTTAGTGAAGCTGAGGGTGGTGGGTCTATTACAGCTCTGCCTATTATTGAAACTCAGGCTGGTGATCTTACAGCTTATATCCCAACAAATGTAATTTCTATTACTGATGGTCAGATTTTCCTAGAAACTGATTTATTCTACAAAGGTGTTCGTCCAGCTATTAGTGTTGGTCTTTCAGTGTCACGTGTAGGTGGTGCGGCTCAGATCAAACCTATGAAAAAAGTTGCTGGTAAAATCAAACTAGCTATGGCTCAGTTTCGTGAACTAGAAGCTTTTGCTCAGTTTGCTTCTGACCTTGACGAAGATACTAGAAAACAAATTGAATTAGGTTATAGAATTACCGAACTGATGAAACAACCTCAATATACCCCAATGGCAGTAGAAAATCAGGTTGTGGTAATCTTTGCAGTAAACAATGGTGTGTTTGACAAGGTAGAAGTAAAAGATGTAGGTGAGACTGAAAAGAAATTAATTGACTTCATGAACAAAACAAAACGTGCACTACTCGATAAACTAGCCAAAGGTGAATGGGATGACAAGATTGAGGCAGAATTGAAGAGTGCTTGTGAAGAATTCAACAAACAATAAATATGGGCGTTAACACAAAAGCAATTAAAAGTAGAATCCGAAGTGTTGGTAATACTAAAAAAATTACCAAGGCTATGGAAATGGTAGCAGCTGCCAAAATGAGAAAGGCAACTGAAGCTGCTGTTAATACTCGCACCTATGCGACCATGGCTTGGGATTTGTTGGTAAATCTTTCCAAAAGACAGAAGGAAACATTGCCCTTGCTCGAAACCAGACAAGTAAAAAAACTTTTGGTAATTTTAGTTACTTCAAATAGAGGTTTGTGTGGAAGTTTTAACACTAATATTATTAGAAAAACAGCCGAACAATTAAAAGATCCAAAAAATATTAGTACTCAGCGTGTAGAGGGTGTTGAAGTTTTACCAAGCGAAGAAGTTGAGATTGATGTGATTGGTATTGGTAAGAAAGGTTCTGACTTTGCCAAAAAACAAAATTATAACTTGATTGCCTCATACAGTGAATTTTCAGATACTCCTTCTTTGGAAGACCTCATGCCTATTTCAAAATTATTAATTTCAGAATACGAACAAAAAAATTATGACAAAGTAGTGGTAGCTTACACAGACTTTAAGTCAGCTATTGCTCAGGTTGCCAAACTAAGACAAGTTCTACCAATTAGTGAGACTGATCTAGAAAAAATGATTGGTGAACTTGGTTCTGATAAAGATGACACAGAAAACAAAACTACTGAAACTGCAGATTATCTTTTTGAACCAAACACAACAGAAGTTTTACAAACTATTTTACCAAGATTAGTAGAAACACAGATCTTCCAAGCAGTTTTGGAAAGTAGTGCTTCTGAACACAGTGCTCGTATGATGGCTATGAGAAACGCTAGTGATGCAGCTGAAGATATGATAAAAGAATTAAACCTAACATTCAACAAAGCACGTCAAGCAGCTATTACACAAGAAATTGCTGAAATTGCTGGTGGGGCGGCAGCTCTTGAGTAGGAGGTTGTCATCCTGAATCCCCGATAGGGGTGAAGGATCCCTTTTCAAGAAAATTAAATTGATTTACGAAATAATTTCATTAAATAATTTTACAAACAATTAAATATTATAAATAGAGTGTTCGGGACTTGCAAAGGGATTCCTCGTTTCACTCGGAATTAACGAAAAATATGTCAAAAAATGTTGGAACAATATCACAGATCATCGGTGTAGTAGCTGATGTGCATTTCCCGGAAAATCTACCGGAATTACTTAGTGCTTTGGAGGTCAAGATGCCTGATGGAGAAACTTTGGTTTTGGAAGTCCAACAACATCTTGGTTCAAACATGGTACGTACTATTGCCATGAGTACAACTAACGGGCTATCACGTGGAGCCGAAGTAGTTGATACTGGTGCACCAATTTCTGTCCCAGTTGGACCAGAAACTCTTGGTCGCATGTACGACGTAGTGGGAAACACTATTGATATGAAAGGCCCATCAAAGACTAAAAAGAAATATCCAATTCACAGATCTGCTCCAACTTTTAAAGAGCAATCAACCAAGACAGAAGTTCTAGAAACTGGTATCAAAGTTATTGACTTGTTTTGCCCCTTCTTGAAAGGTGGAAAAATTGGTCTATTTGGTGGTGCTGGCGTAGGTAAAACTGTTATTATCCAAGAATTGATTAGAAACATTGCTTCTGAGCATGGTGGATATTCTATGTTTGCAGGTGTAGGAGAACGTACTCGTGAGGGTAACGACCTTTACCGTGAAATGGAAGAGTCTGGTGTACTTGATAAAACTGCTTTAGTTTTCGGGCAAATGAATGAACCCCCTGGTGCTCGTGCTCGTGTTGCCCTGACTGCTCTTGCTATGGCTGAATATTTCCGTGATGAAGAAGGAAAAGATTTACTACTTTTCGTTGATAATATTTTCCGTTTCACTCAAGCTGGTTCAGAGGTTTCTGCATTGCTTGGTCGTATGCCTAGTGCTGTAGGTTATCAACCAACTTTGGCAACAGAGATGGGTAAATTGCAAGAACGTATTACTTCTACTGACAAAGGTTCTATTACTTCAGTGCAAGCTGTTTATGTACCAGCGGATGATCTTACAGATCCTGCTCCTGCTACTACTTTTGCTCATCTTGATTCTACAGTTGTGTTGAATCGTTCACTAGCTGAGCTTGGTATTTATCCTGCTGTTGACCCACTTGATTCTAGTTCAACAATTCTTGATCCAAACGTAGTTGGAGAAGAACATTATCGTGTGGCTCGTGAAGTACAACAAGTTCTACAGAAATACAAAGACTTGCAAGATATTATTGCTATCCTTGGTATGGAAGAACTATCTGACGAAGACAAAACTACAGTATCTCGTGCTCGTAAGATTCAAAAATTCCTTTCACAACCTTTCCATGTAGCAGAAATTTTTACAGGCAGTCCTGGTACTTATGTAAAAGTAGAGGATACTGTCAAAGCTTTTGGTGAAATCTTGGCTGGTAAACACGATGATAAACCAGAACAAGCGTTCTACATGAAGGGTGGAATTGAAGACGTTAAGTAAAGGCCTAAAAAGCTTTAAAGGCCAGAGAGGCTTAAAAGGAGGAATATGCAAGATTATCATAATCTACTAGTTTGGAAAAGATCGTTGGAATTTGTTAAGTTGGTTTATAAACTAACAAAACTTTTTCCAAAAGATGAAGTATATGGTCTAACTAGTCAATTGAGGAGATCTGCAGTATCAGTGATGGCAAATATAGTAGAAGGTAGAGGAAAAAATACTGATAAAGATTTTGTGAGATTTCTATATATCTCAAAAGGATCTCTAAATGAATGTCAGTGTTATTTCGAACTAGTCAAAGAATTAGAAATAATTAATCAAGAACAATTTGATTATATAGAAAATAAACGAGGTGAAGTAGGCTTTCTACTTTACAAATTAATAAAGTCACTAGAAAAGTAGCCTTTCAGGCATTTCAAGCTTTTCTATCATTTCAAGCTTTTATGTTAAAATTTAAAATCGCTACTCCAGAAAAAGTTGTTTACGAAGATGAGATTCGTCAAGTCAGTATTCCTACCATGTCTGGTGAGATTACTGTTTTACCAAATCATATTCCACTTGTTTCAGTTATAAAAGCAGGGGAGTTGAAAATCGTAGATAAAGACGGCGAACACCCTATTGCTATTGCCGGTGGTTTTTTAGAAATCAAAGGTAATAATGAAATTGTGATTTTGGTAGATCATGCTGAGAGAGCGGGGGATATAGATGTTGAAGCTGCTGAAAAAGCCCGTGCTAGAGCAGAAGATGAAATGGAAAAAGCAAAATCAGAAGAAAACGTAGACTTTGCCAAACTTCAAGCTATGATTGATAGAGAAATGAATAGAGTGAGAGTGGGGGAAAAATATAAGGATGTGAAATAAAACAAATTAAATACTTTTCAACACACACCAATTGGTGTGTGTTTTTTATTGTTGTTTTTTAGATATTCTGTTATGATTATTATATAAATTTATAATATTTAAAATATGGAAACAGAAAGACCTCCGACAAAAGAATCTTTAATGGTAGAATTAACGTCCATCTTAGAAAAATTAAAAACCCCTATAACCCCTCAAGACAGAGAAACTCGACTTCACTCAAGAAAAGATGAGATTGAAAGATTGTTAAAATCAGATTTGCCTGGGGACAATAAGTAAATTATCCCCACAAACTATTGAAAAAAATAACAAAAACAAGTATACTATTGCCGTCTCAAATTGAGACGGTTTTTATTAATATCATTATTAAAGAAAAAATATGATGAAGAAGATCAGCACACTATTGCTCGTTGCAATAGAAACAGCCGTGGCTTGTTTGGCTTTGCACTATTTGCGCGAAGCACTACTACACAACCACCACCACGAGATCAATACGATCTTGCCTATTTTAATTGACATCGCTTTCCTTGCTGTCTTTGCAAGTTTTGGTGGACGTCTTGCGACTGTGTTTGGTATCGCCCCAATGGCTGGTAAAATTTTACTAGGTATTGTGGTTGGTCCAGCTTTAGTTGGTGTTATTGATCCGTATGCTAGTGGTGTAGAGATTGCTCGTCTAGCTGGTGTACTATTTATCTTATTTGAAGCTGGTCTTCATTTTGACATGGAACTTTTGAAAAAGAATATCGGTATTGCTACTCTAGTAGCTATCGGTGGTGTACTTGTTCCACTTGTCACTTTTACAGCTCTTGGTTTTTATATCATGCATTTGCCACTAATGGCAGCTATTTTCCTTGGTGGTGTATTTACTGCTACTTCCGTTGGCTTATCAGTAGAAGCTCTAAAAGCAGCAGGAAAATTAAGTACCAACATGGGTAACAGAATTGTTGGTGCTGCTGTGATTGACGATATTTTAGGAGTACTTATCCTAACTGTACTTTCAAAGCTGTCACAAGGCCATTTAGAGGCTATGAGCCTAGTTTGGCTAGGTATATCAGTACTCGTTTTCTTTGCTGGTACTTACCTTATGTGGAGTATGGGTCTAGCTGATAAAATTGCTCAATATCTTGATAAACATTATACAGAAACAAGTACTGGTCCATATACAAGATTTTTCTTTGGAGCGGTCATCCTTGGTGGTGCTCTAGCCGCTGTAGTTGGCCTAGAACCAGTCCTTGGTGCTTTTGGTATTGGTGTTGTAATGTCCAAAGTTGATAACAAAATCAAACACGAAGTTTGGAACAAAATTGAAGGCTATATTCATATCTTTGTTGGTGGTTTCTTGGTATCAATTGGTACTATGCTTACTCGTGAAGCATTGATGAATCCAAAAGCTTGGATGTGGGCAATAGTTTTCACTATTCTTGGTCTGGCTGGTAAATATGTTGTTAAATATTTATTCAAAGATAGAAATGAAGGTCACCAAGTTGGTCTTGCTATGTCTATTCGTGGAGAAGTTGGACTAGTATTTGTAGCTGTAGCAATTTCTAATAATGTACTATCAGAAGAAGTTGCCGCCGCCGCTTTGCTAGGTGTAATTATGGTTACTGTAGTTGGTGCTATTCTATTTGAAAAAGCTGTAATGAAAGATACCGGAGTAAAACCAAAACCACTTGGAGAAGCGATCTAGTTCAATATACAAAATACACGTAATAAAATACAGCCTTGCAAGGGGTTGTATTTTTTAATTAACATTGTTACAATTATTATATATTTATCTTTAATTAAAAAAATATGGGAGATTTAAGACCTGGGGGAGATTCAAGATTTGGAGAAGATTTGGCACGAGCCACAGCCGAGAATAAAAAGAGTGAGGGACTTAATAATTTGGGGGAAGCCATTACTTTGGAAGCAAAATATCAAATGATTTTAGAAGCTTTTGATACAGAAAACTTTCAAACAGTGGATTCATTTCACTTAGATAGTCTTTGTACTAAATTTGATACTGATATGTTGGCTGGTGGTTTCCAGAAAGGTAGTAATCGTTATGGTTATGAATCTTGGACCTCACTTTCTGAGGAAATTGGAGTAATGAATTCAAAAGAAAAATTTTTAAAAATTATGAAAGGTATGGATGATATTAAAGAACAAATATCAGAGCAAGATAACCTTGATGATGAAGGAAAGAGTAGAATGATAAAATATATAGATAATTTTATAAAATTCGTAATGGACAGAATGGTAGACAAAATTGAAACAACTGAAGTAGAAAAATAAATTATATTAAAATCCAATAAACCATTTCTTTACGAAGTGGTTTTTTGTTTGCCAATAAATTATTTTTGTTATATATTAAATAAGGTACATTCACGCTCTTTGGAGCATCACGAGGAGGGATACATCATGTCCGAGACTAGCCAAGTTGTAGTGCGAGGGCTGATGCATGTCGGCAAGGAAGAGCCTTCGGAGGAGACTCTGAGAAAGGTTCGTTCCCAGGCGGCAGATATCATCGCGAGAGACCTTTCGAAACCGTTCGACAACTCCCAGCCTGAACCATGGCCGCTCTCACACACCCACACCTCAGCGGAAGAGAAGAACGTCGATGGCTAGACGAGTCCAACTCGACGTCACCTCTCTCGAAACCCGTAGTGCTCGACTCTGAGCTATTGAGAAACGCCCACCACCTAACATCGACACCGAACTTCGTCGCGCAATGGCAGATTGTCCCGCACTTCAGTTCGCGCGTCAACAACGTGGTGACTCCTACAGAGGAGGCATGCTTCCTTCCAACCCTGGCTTCCTGAAGAGGAAATCGTGAACGTTTCAATTCCGCTTGGAGCTCTTCTCGAGATCCAAGAATGGGATCGTGAACTAGAAGAAGCCCGTCGCACAGCCATGCAGGATCCGAAAAAGATCGCAGCAGCTCGAGAGATGATCTCCATTCACCGCGAAGCCCGTCGACTTGATGCTGGTCGCTGAGTCACACTCACCGCTCTTTCCTCACTACGGGTGAACACCTCACCCAATTCCAAAAAACTATCTTGAAAAAGATGGTTTTTTGTTTATCAAAATGATATAATTTTTTCTACAGTCCAATATCTAATTTACTTAATAACATAAACTTTATGCCCCCTACCTGCAGTTCGATCCTAGTCCGTTGTATAGACTTTCGCCTTACTTCCTCTATAAATAAATGGCTGGAAGAAAACAATCTAATGGATGGCTGTGATATTATTTCTGTCGCTGGCATTTCCAAAGCCATTGCTCTAGATTCTAACAGCGAAGACGCTAAATACATTCTAAGTCAGATAAAAATTTCTCATGATTTGCACGAAAGTAAAACACTTTATCTCATTCATCACACAGATTGTGGGTCTTATGGTGGTCACAGTGCTTTTACTGATCTAGAAACAGAAAAGAAAATCTACCTAGATCACATGAATAAAGCCAAAGAAATTATTAATGAACAGATTCCTGGTCTAGAAGTAAAATTTGTTCTAGCTGATATGAAAAGTGATACTGAAATTGAGTTTATTAATTTATAACAAAAAACCCAATATCTACATAAATAAACATTGGGAATTGCGCAGAGAGTTCTGCGCTAGGGATCTTCGTGGAGGTCTAGTGGTACACCTGTGGGGTTGAAGGTGGAGCCAACAGGATCATAATAATGTGAAGGCCAAGGTGAGAGTCTGGAACGCCAATTGTTAAGTTCAGCAAGTGCCTTTCCTACGAGTTGCCGAGTCATCTGAAGATGACGTTCAAATCGCAATTGGGAGGATGCCTGATCAAGCGTAAGTTCGACACCTTGTTTGGCCAGTGGATCTAGTGATGTTTCCGACACAAACTTCGGGGCCGTGTTTTTGGAGACCTTCATCGATATATCCCTTTCCTCCTTATGAAAGGAGCAATCTTGTTTAACTTCAGTATACTCCTAGGGTTTTATTTTATCAAATAAGTTGCTATACTACTTATCGGCTAATAAACTAATTTAATTTTTAAACAAAATACTATGGAATGTGAAAAATGTGGAGTAGAACTCAACGAAAAAAATCTTTGTTGTGAGGGTGGCACTTGTTGTAAGGCTTGTAAACCAGACTGCAAAGAAGATGATTGTAATGACGAATGCAAAGATTGTGGTTGTGGAAAGTAATCTAATTCTACAAAAAGAATGAAGCCGGGTACCCATGTGGGTCCCGGCTTTTATTTTCGACAGGCGCGCCTCCCACGCGACTTCGTTTATTCAAGGTTCTACTTGTGTTTCTTCCCACCACAAGAACCATTTTCTGGGGGTGGAGTTTGAAAAGCGAGACCGCTAATCGCCGCCCCCAGATTTCTGGATTCCTCTTCCACCCTTTGAGCCTGGAGAGTGTCATAAAGCTCTTCGCGATGTACAGACAACTCCCTGGGAGCCTGAATACCTATCTTGACCTGTCCACCACGTACTTCGCGCACATCGATGATGATATCATCACCGATTCGGATCCTTTGTCCAACACGTCTTGTGAGAATCAGCATGCCTACCTCCTTGTGGGCACTGTGGTTATAGTTCAGACGAATCCTACCATATTTGATATAGGAAATCAAGACTATTATCTTATCCACACTTGACTTATATCATACAAAATAGGTATTATATAGTTAAGTTTTATTCTTAACTAGAAACATATGTTGAGAACAAAACATACTTGTTCCTGTTGTGGTGGGGGATGCGGCTAAATACCGCAGTAGGAGGGATCTTCATCACACATAACATGTTTTCACGGAAAGAAAACAGAGCTCTGTAAAAGCCTGTTTTCTTTTTGGATAAATAGTGCTAGAATATATTCAAATATGCCAAAATATAACCTTAATAAATCCCAAAAAGAAGCCGTTGAATATATCGACGGACCTCTTTTGATTGTGGCAGGAGCTGGTACTGGTAAGACAACTGTGATTACTCAAAAAATAAACAGTCTGATTGAAAATAAAAAAGCTACCCCAGAAGAAATCCTGGCACTTACTTTTACAGACAAGGCTGCGGGCGAAATGGAAGAACGGGTGGACGAAATGCTTGAAACTGGTTATGTTGATCTACAAATATCTACTTTTCATAAGTTTTGCCAAAGAATATTAGAAGACTACGGACATGAGATTGGTTTACCAAATAGATTCAAACTTTTGTCACAGACTGATGCTTGGCTTTTACTACGTGAAAATATTTATGATTTCAATCTAGATTATTATAGACCATTAGGAAATCCGACTAGCCAAATTCATAATCTGCTATCACATTTTTCCAAATGCAAAGACGAGCTTATAACTACACAAGAATATCTTGATTATGTAGAAGGTTTAATTCTTGATAAAGACGAGGCTGAACTAAAAGAAAAAAACAGACTGGTAGAGCTTGCCAATGCTTATCACACTTACAATCAACTACTTCTAAAAAATGACGCACTGGACTTTGGTGATCTTATTTTTTACACTGTAAAACTTTTACAAGACAGGCCAAATATTTTAAAGAGTATTCAAGAACGTTTCAAATTTATTCTAGTAGATGAGTTTCAAGATGTAAACTGGTCACAATATGAATTGATTAAATTATTGTCCACCAATCCTGAGCGAAGTGAGTCTGATAAGACGAAAGGAGTCGAAGGATCCCGTGCTTTAGTGCACGAACAACGGGATTCTTCGCCTACGGCTCAGAATGGGATACAACTAACAGTGGTAGGGGATGATGACCAGAGTATCTATAGTTTTCGTGGTAGCAATGTCAGTATTATCATGCGTTTCAAAGAAGATTTTAAAAAAGCCAAAGAAATTGTCCTGACAGAAAACTACCGCTCTGCAAAAGAAATTCTTGATTTAGCTTATAGCTCAATTCAAAACAATAATCCTGATAGATTAGAAGTAAAACTTAATATAGACAAAAGATTGAAAGCAAAATATAATCCTGAACACAGTGAAGGATCCCGTAGCTCGGATAGAAAACAACGGGATCCTTCGACTGCGAACTCACTGCGTTCGTCCTCCGCTCAGGATGGGGTAATAAATCACTTGCACTACGATACACTAGATAATGAAGTAAGTGGAGTAATGAAAAAAATTGCTGAAATTAAAAAAAGTGAAGACGCCAGCTGGGATGATTTTGCTATTCTTGTTCGCGCCAACAGCCATGTAGAGCCTTTTGTAAATGCCCTGGAAAATTATGGTATTCCTTATGAATATCTGGCTTCTTCTGGGCTATACAGACAACCAGTTGTCATAGACGCAGTCAGCTTTTTAAACATTTTAGAACACATTCACAATGATCGTGCTGTTTACAGACTACTACGAATGCCTTTTCTTGATTTCAAAGAAAACGATCTACAAAAACTAACTGCCAGTGCCAAGAAAAAATCTATTCCATATTATGAAGCTCTAAAACGTGCTCGTGAATTTTACTTGTCACCTGCAGGAATCCAAATTGCAGAGAAAATAATTGGTCTAATTCATGCTGGAATGAAATCTTCTCGCTATGAAAAACCAACTGCCATTTTGTATGATTTTTTGGAAAACAGTGGCTACCTAGAATACCTAACTCGTGAAGAAGGGCAGGGGAACAGAGAAGTAGTAAGGCAAATTTATCATTTGAAACAATTTTTTGATTTGATAAAACAATATGAAGAAGCCATTCCGGGTGCACATGTGACTGGTTTTGTAGAACATTACAACTATATTATAGAATCAGGTGACGGTGGAAAAATGTACCAACCAACAGACACACCTGACTCAGTAAATATTATCACAGTTCACTCTGCCAAAGGTTTGGAATATAAATATGTTTTTGTAGTAAATTGTGTAGAGGAAAGACTACCAACTAGAAAAAAGAGTGCTGGTATAGAAATTCCTAGTGAGCTTATAAAAGAAAAACTTCCAGAAGGAGATTTTCATTATCAAGAGGAAAGACGACTATTTTATGTAGCTGTGACCCGTGCTAAAGAAAAATTATTCCTGACTAGTGCAGAAAACTACGGTGGTTCTAGAAAAAAGAAACTGTCTAGATTTTTGGCTGAGCTAGATTTTAAAACAGACTCTGTCAGTAAAAAAGAGGGAAGTAAGACTGACACACTCCCTAGTAAATCACAGACAAAAGAATTAGCGGAAGGTGAAATTGAATACACCCCACCAACAAAATTTTCTTTTTCACAGATTAATGCTTATCAACGCTGTCCTTACCAATACAAATTAATGCATGTTTTGAAAATCCCGATGAAAGGTAGTGCTAGTTTTAGTTTTGGAAATACCATTCACAATACTTTGCAAAAATTTTATGAAAACGTACAAGAGCTAAATAATGCCAAACAAGAATCTTTATTTAGCACTCCAACAAAGATAGAAAAAAAAGAAGGGAAAGTGTTAGTACCTACATTAGAAAAACTACTCAAAATCTATGAAAGTAAATGGATAACAGATTGGTACAAAAGCCAGAAACAACGAGAAAGCTATTTTGCCAAAGGCAAAGATTTATTAAAAGTTTTTTATTCCTCACAAGAAGACAATTGGACTATCCCAGTTTCACTTGAAGGTTTTTTCAAGATTAAAGTTGGAGATTATTTAATAAACGGACGAATTGATAGAATTGATCAGCTAGAAGATGGCAGTCTAGAAATTATTGATTATAAAACTGGCAAAGCCAAAGAAAAACTTTCTACTGACGACAGACAACAACTTCTAATTTACCAGATTGCTGCCAAGACCCTACCAGAATACAGAAATGTTGGTGAGGTCAGCAAACTAACATTTTACTATGTAAATAATGATCTCAGAAATTCTTTCGTAGGCAAAGATAAAGACATAGAAAAACTCCAAGAAAAATTAATTAAAACCATAGAAGAAATAAGAAAAGGAAATTTCAAAGCCAAACCAAATAAACATATTTGTGCTTATTGTGATTTCAAAGAGATTTGTGAATTTAGACAACTTTAATAATTTAAAATATATATGATCATAGCAATTTATACAATATTACTCATCGTTTATATTCTCTTAGCTATCTACCTTCTCTATACTTTCTACGGTATGATAGTGGCAGCTCCTTTTGTGCCAACATCTAAGAAAAATGTAAAAATAATGATAGATATGGTAAAACCACAAGCAAATGAAACTTTGTTTGATCTTGGTTCTGGTGACGGTAGAATATTACACCTGGCTGCAAAATCTGGCTGCAAATGTATTGGTATAGAAATAAACCCCATCCTTTATCACTGGAGCAGACTCACAACTAAACTAAAAAGACTAAAAAATGTAGAAATCAGACGCAAAAATCTCTGGAAAACTGATTTGTCCAGTGTTAATATTCTCACACTTTTCTTTATTGCTGGTAAGATGGATAAACTTCATAAAAAAATACTATCTGAAATGAAGCCGGGAAGTAGAATAGTCTCACATGGTTTCAAATTCCCCAATTGGCAATATAGTGAGAAAAGTGGTAAGATATATCTGTACCAAGTACCTCATTCCGAATCCTGAAAGAGGTGAGAAATCCCTTTACAAGTCATGAACGACGCATTAAAATAAATTTTATTTGACATAACTCATTGTGCATTAGAAAGAGATACCTCGCTTCACTCGGTATTAATAAAAGTATGACTTTTTCCCCCCTAGACAATTCAAAACAATCCACACTCAAAAAAGACGAGAAATTTCTTGGTGTTGCAGAAACTTGTCTGAATGAAATTTTTAAACCAGAAGTTGCTGAAAAAATCAGACCACTTTTCCTAAAAAATCGCACTTTGACGCTATCTTGTGCTAATTCGGAAATTGCCGGTGAAGTAAGGGAAAAACAAGACAAAATAGTTATCAAAATGAATGAAAAACTAGGCACAAAAGAGGTGGATAGAGTACGATATCTTCTATAAAACTGGTATTGATAAAAAACTCTAAATATACTACAATAGAATAGCCTCAAATGGGCTATTTTATAAACTCTGACAACAAATAAATATGACCCTAAAACAATACCTAACAATCATGATTTTAGGCACCCTACTATGCTGGATAGCTTGGGGTATGGTACTAATAAACATTGATCCATTTTCTGATTCTGGAATAGGTTTTGCCTTTTTTTATGTCAGTTTATTCTTTGGTCTAATAGGCACTGTGTCTATTTTTTCATTGCTCTTGCGTAAATTATTTAGCCGAGTTGATCTCCCCATGTACCGCTATGTCCAAAAAAGTTTTCGCGATTCATTATTTTTTGGTGTCCTACTGATTTTACTACTATACTTACAAGGTGAAAATTATCTTCGTTGGTGGAACGGGGGAGTCCTAGTAGGAGGTTTAATATTATATTTATCATTTATCTGGTCTACTAAAAAAGAAATAAAAACAATAGAATAAAAATATGCGACAATCGAAATTATTTACAAAAACAATAAAGGACGCCCCAAAAGATGAGGTCTCAAAAAACGCCCAACTTCTAATTCGGGCCGGTTTTATTCATAAAGAAATGGCCGGAGCTTACGACTACTTACCACTAGGCCTACGTGTTTTAAATAAAATTAACAATATCATCCGTGAAGAGATGAATACTATTGGTGGGCAAGAATTATTTTTGACTAGTCTACAAAATCCAGAAATCTGGAAAAAAACAGATCGATGGTCTGATGAAATTGTAGACAATTGGTTCAAAACAAAATTAAAAAATGATACAGAACTTGGTCTTGGTTTTACACACGAAGAACCTTTGACTCTTCTAATGAAATCTCATCTTAATTCTTATAAAGATTTACCAGTCTATCCTTATCAAATTCAAACAAAATTTAGAAATGAACTTCGCTCCAAAAGTGGTATCATGCGTTGTCGTGAATTTTTAATGAAAGATTTATATTCTTTTTCTAAAAACCAAGAGGAGCACGATGAATTTTATGAAAAAAGTAAAATTGCCTACGACAAAATATTTGAACGTTGTGGTCTAGGCGATATAACCTATATTACCTTTGCTTCTGGTGGTGTTTTTAGTAAATACTCTCATGAATTCCAGACTTTATCAGACGCAGGAGAAGATACAATTTATGTTCACAAAGAAAAGAAAATTGCTGTCAACAAAGAAGTTTTGAATGATGAGGTTTTAGCAGAACTAGATGTAAAAAGAGAGGATTTAGTAGAAGAAAAAGCCATTGAAGTTGGAAATATTTTTGGTTTAGGTACTAGATTTTCAGAACCACTTGGACTCAAATATATCGATAAAGAAGGCAAACAGCAGACTGTATTTATGGGTAGCTATGGTATCGGACCTGGACGTGTAATGGGCACAATCGTAGAAACACACAATGACGAAAACGGTATTATCTGGCCAGAGGAAGTGGCCCCATATCAGATTCATCTTATTTCTCTTTGTAGAGATGGGGTGCAGATAAAACAAGCCGACGAACTGTATGAAAAATTGATAGCTGAAGGTAAAGAAGTTTTATATGATGATAGAGAAGCAAACCCTGGACAAAAGTTTGCAGAGTCAGATTTGATTGGTATTCCAACCAGATATATTGTCAGCCCAAAAACTTTGGCAAATAATGAGATTGAAGTAAAAAACAGAAAAACTGGAGAAGTAACAATGGAGGACTTATAACATTCTAATTACGAAAACCACTTCGTGGTACGAATATTCGAAATTCGAAAATTCGTACAAATTCGTAATTTGAATGTAATTTAAATATTATACACTTTTATGTTTAAAAACGTTTTTCAAAAATTTACTACTGAAGTCGGAATTGATTTGGGAACAGCCAACACTCTTGTTTATATCAAACAAAAAGGGATTGTAATAGATGAGCCTTCAGTGGTGGCTGTAAACACTCGTACAGAGCAGATTTTGGCTGTAGGCAATGAAGCAAAATCAATGCTTGGAAAAACTCCACCACACATTGAAGTTACCAGACCTTTGTCTCATGGTATTATTTCTGATTATGAAGTGACAGAGAAAATGCTCAAATATTTTATTGATAAAATTAATGAAGATAGATTTGCGATCGTTTCTCGCCCTAGAGTTGTTATTTGTGTACCATTGGAAGTCACTGAGGTAGAAAGAAAAGCAGTAGAAGATGCTACTATCTCTGCTGGCGCCAAAGAAGTTTTTATTATCCAAGAACCAATGGCAGCCGCGATTGGTTCTCATATGCCAATCCAAGATCCTATTGGAAACATGATAGTAGATATTGGTGGTGGTAATACAGAAGTGGCTGTAATTTCTTTGTCTGGAGTTGTAAATTGGAAATCAACTCCTGTGGCAGGAGACGAAATGAACAAAAGCATAATACAGTATGCCAAAGAAGTTTTCAATTTATTTATTGGTGAAAGTCACGCAGAACAAATAAAAATAAAAATAGGTTCGGCCATGCCAGAAGATGAAATAATAGAATTTCCTATGCGCGGTCGTGATGTTATGACAGGTTTACCTCGTGAAGTTATGGTAACAAACGAACACATACGCGAAGCTTTGGAACGTTGTGTCTCAACTATTGTGGAACATATAAAAATGGCATTGGAGGTCACACCACCAGAACTAACAGCAGATATTCACGAGAGAGGGCTGCTCTTGACTGGAGGAGGTTCAATGTTGAAAGGAATCGATAAAATAATTTCTCAAATGGCCGATATCCCAGTCAGAGTAGACGGTGACCCTCTTACATCAGTTGTGCGTGGTACAGGTATTTTACTCGATGACGAAGCGTTATTGAAAGAAGTAGCTCTACCTTCGGCTAGAGATAGTAGAAAATAAACAAAAATATGACCAAAAAATTAAAAACTTTATTCAGTGTTACACTGGTTATAGTTTTAACAATCATTCTTCACTTTATCGGTTGGCTTTCGCCAATCGAAATTTTTTTTCATAGACTTATTAGTCCTGCTAGCCAAGCAGTGTATTCCTTGAATATTAACATTGATGAGAAAGAAGAAAAATTTGATTCTATAGAGGATCTAGAAACTGCTTATCAAAATTTAAAAAATGAAAGACTTCAAGAAAGTATTGACGTCTCAACTTTAGGTATTTTAAAACAAGAGAATGAAGAATTGCGCAAACAATTAAATTTTTTACAAGAAAAAAAATATGATACTGTGGGAGGACAAGTAATTGGTAAAAATATTGACCCACTTGGTAACACCATTATTATAAATAGAGGGAAGGATGATAGCATAAATATAAATTATCCTGTAATTGCTGGACCTGGAGTTCTAATAGGCAAAGTAATTAAAGTAGAAAACAAAATGTCTGTTATAAGATTAATCAATGATAATCAAAGTAAAGTGGCGGCCACCATCATGAATGGAGAGAAGAGTATAGGGTTAGTTGAAGGTGGTTATGGTATTTCGGTACGTATGAATTTTATTCCTCAAAACGAAATGATAACAGTAGGAGATACGATTGTGACTTCTGGTCTCGAAGAAAATATTCCCAAAGGTTTGGTAATTGGCACGATTGAGGCAGTTGAAAAAGAAGCCTATCAGCCATTTCAGCAGGCAATCTTACACCCGGCCGTAAATTTGGAAAAACTAATACTAATTTCTGTGATTATTCCTTCATAACACCCTTACTGATATGGAACGCTTAATAAAAATTTTTAGTATATTTATAGGGCTAATTTTTATTACTGGATTAAATATTGGTTTATCTTATCTACTACCATTTCCATATTCAAAAATAAATATAATTTTTGCTATTATAATTTTAATTTTATTTTGGAGAGGTTCTGGCACCATCGTCTGGCTAACTTTTTTTACACATTTAATTTTAGAATTTTTTATGACCACACCTTTTGGTGTAGTTTTGTTTTCTGCCACCATGACTAGTCTAATAATTTTTTGGCTTTACCAAAATTTTTTTACCAATCGTTCTTGGTATGTTTCAATTTTAGTTTCACTTTTAACTATTTCTATATTTAGATTATTTTATATTATTTTATTGTGGCTACTATCAAACCTAAATATCATCGAAAACGTTTCTTGGGTTTTAGTTTTCACCACTATTTGGTGGGAGCTATTTTTTACAACCATATTTGTTTTAATTGTTTATCTAATTTTGACTAAATTTTCCAGAAGATTTAGTTCTGCAATTATTGAATCATATACTTTCAAAGTATAAAAATGATTTATGAAGGATAAAAATATCGATATCTTTGCCCCTGAAGCCCGCACCCCAGCAGACAATGCTTTGGGTGGACGCTATCGCAATGCTTGGACAGAAGAATCTATGTACTGGGAAAAAAAAGCTGGCAGACAGGTTGCTATGATTGGCGAAAAAGACCACATGGGCTCTAGTTTAAATAAAAAGAAAATTTTTTATTTTTTTATTTTTTTAATTTGTACTTTTTTTTTCTTAGGCACTAGAATAGTCTATTTACAAATTATACAAGGAGGGGACTACCGTGCCTCTGCTGAAAACAATCGACAAAGAGTACTTCCTATTGTCTCTGAAAGAGGTCTCATCTACGATAGAAATGACATACAGCTCACAAAAAATATTCCTAATTTTGCTTTGGCTCTGGTTCCTCAGGATTTACCTAGAAAAAAAGCAGATAGAGGAAAAATAATTACAAAATTAGCAGAAATGACAAACAAAAGCCCAGAAAAGGTTGCGCAAATTTTAGAAGAATATGGATCCTACAGTTATGAATCAATTGTAATTGCAGAGGATATTGATTATGATCATGCTTTATCAATCTTACTTGCCTCAGCCGACTTACCTGGTATTCAAATACAGCGGGCTAGCAAACGTCTCTATCTCAATGATTTTTTAGATACAAAACAATATGAAGAAACTGAACCTCACTCTCTTTCCCACGTCCTAGGTTATACTGGAAAATTAAATCGAGAAGAACTTGATAAACTATATTCACAAGGTTATTTACCTTCTGATAGTATTGGAAAAAGCGGTGTGGAAAAAAGCTATGAATCTTTTTTACGTGGTACTTATGGTAAAAAAAGAATTGAAGTTAATGCTGTTGGCAAAGAGCAGTCCGTCTTGGCAGAAGAAGAACCAAAACCCGGCTTTCATTTAAAACTTGCTATTGACGTTAAAATACAAGAAAATTTAGAAAGGATACTTAATAAAAATCTAAAAGCTAGTGGAAAAAAACGTGCCTCTGGTATTGTAATGAATCCTCAGACTGGCGAGGTCTTAGCTTTAGTTAGTTTACCGGCTTTTGATAATAATGATTTTTCTGGTGGTATTAGTCGAGAGCAATACAAAGGTTATCTTGAAAATGAAGACAACCCGCTCTTTAATCGCTCTCTCTCTGGTACTTATCCTTCTGGTTCCATTATAAAACCAGCCATTGCCTTAGCTGCTCTACAGGAAGGTATAATTAATGCTTCTACTAATTTTTTAAGCACTGGTGGTTTAGCAGTTAGCTCCTGGTTTTTCCCTGATTGGAAAGCTGGTGGCCATGGTCGGACTAATGTCAGATTTTCTTTGGCCTGGTCTGTAAATACTTTTTATTATTATATTGGTGGAGGTTTTGAAGACTATGTCGGCTTGGGTGTAGCCAGAATAACTGATTATCTGCGTGAATTTGGTTTTTCCAAACAAACAGGTGTAGATTTACCTGGTGAAGGTGTTGGTTTTTTACCTTCAAAAGAATGGAAGAAAGAGGTCAAACAAGAACGCTGGTATGTGGGTGACACCTACAATCTATCAATTGGGCAAGGTGATTTACTAGTCACGCCATTACAAATTGCCAATTATACCGCGGTCTTGGCAAACGGAGGTACACTTTACAAACCACACATTGTAAAATCAATTATAGATCCAATTTCAAAAGAGGAACAAAATATTGAACCAGAAATTTTAAATGAAAATTTTATAGACAAAAGCTATATCAACATTGTTCGCCTGGGTATGAAAGATTGTGTGGATTATGGCTCTTGTCGTAGATTATCACTCTTACCATTTTCAGTAGCCGGAAAAACTGGTACGGCTCAGTGGAGCAGTAATAAAGAAAATCATTCTTGGTTTACTTCTTTTGCCCCATTTGATAATCCAAAAATTACCGTGACCATTCTAGTAGAAGAAGGTGGGGGAGGTAGTGAATTGGCTGGACCAATTGCTTTTGATTTTTATAATTGGTGGTGGGGATATACACACTAAACACGAAATAAACAATACAAAGATAATCTAACTTGTTTGCAATGTACCCTTTCTGATACATTGTGGACAACTTTATTGCTATTAAAAATAACTCTGCTATACTAGCTTTATCCGCTATTCAAGCGCGATATTTTGTTTAATCCTGATAAAATCGGGAATTGATTACTAAAATTATGACAGAAGAACAAATACAGTATCTAAGTACTGACAAACAAGAACAACTAGAGGTTGAAATGAAAAAGATTAAGGAAGAAACTATCCCCAAACTTGCCAAACGCATAGATGATGCCAGGCAGATGGGGGATCTATCTGAGAATGCTGAATATCACAGTGCTCGCGAAGAAATGGCTTGGGCACAAAGTAGAGTGAAACAAATTGTATATATTTTGGATAATTCTGAAATTATTTCTGATGCGACTGACAATAAAGGCACCATAAATGTAGGCTCCATCATTAAAATAAAAAGTTCCACCGGAGAAAAAGAATATACTATTGTTGGTGCTCAAGAAGCTGATCCGGTAGCTGGTAAAATTTCAAATGAATCACCTTTGGGTAGTGCTTTTGTAGGCAAGAAAAAAGGGGACAAAGTAATAGTGAAACTCCCTGCAGGAGAAAAAGAATTTAAGATTACTAGTGTTAAGTAAATTTAGCTAAAATAAGCCAAAAACACAGTTTATCCAGGTTTTTTATAAAAACCCTTGACATATTTTTCTCTGTATGATAATCTAGATTTAGTTAGAATAAAACTCAAGTTTAAATTTAACTTCTTGTTTTCTACCAAAAATATGGATTACAATGTTGAACAAATAAATCTTGGACTTGTCACAAAAAAATATTTTTTAAATTGAACCCAGTCTTACTGGGTTTTTTTGAACCTTACTTTTAAATAATTTAAAATAACATTATTTATATGTACAAAAAAAATAAGACATTACAAAGCATTGTGGCCATAATAGTTACTTTGCAATTTGGTATTTTAATGCCACTGTCTCCTGTATTTGCTCAAGCAGCACAAGAGCAACTAATTGAACCTGTACAGGAAGTAGTAGAGCCTATACAAGAAGCCATACCAATTCTAATAGAGGAGCCAGTTATCATCCCTGATAATGTAGAAGTGCAAGAGGAAATTGTGATAGAAAACGATAACCAAACTCCTGACATCGTCCCAGAGGAACTTGACGAAGAAATTGTAGAAGAATCTCCTATTATCAAGGATGAGACTCTAGAAGAAACTCCTACATTAGAATCAAAAGAGCCTGCAGAAGAAGAAACACCTGATGTTGTTCCACAAACAGAAATCATACCCCCAGAAGAAACTATTGTGAAAAACGATATTACCGAGGTTCCCGTCATTGCACCAGAGATAGTGGAAGAACCTGTAGTAGAGGAAGTTGTTGAAAAGAAAGTTAAAAAGATAAGTTATACAAATTTGATGCGAGACTTAAAAGATGTGCGTGTCAATAAAATGGCAGATAAGACAGCAAAAGTAACTAGCGACTTTGCATCATTTTTAAATACAGAAAAAGAAAGGCTGGATAGTTTGGACATATCAAATAAGAAAAAAAGTAAATATCTAGATCGCCTAGAGGGTCAGATTAAAAGTCTTGATAAAAAAGAATTGACAGGTTTAAACAAAAGTATTGATAAAGTTAAAACATTTTTTGGCTTAGAACCAAAGAAGTTAATCTTTGACGAAGAAACAGAAGAAGATTCTAATGATATCTTGATCCCAGAAAATCCAGCTAGTTTTGGATTTAATAAAGAAGTACCAACAGTAAATAAACTAGAAAATCTAGAAGCAACCATGAATCAAAGATTGCAACAAACTGTGAGTGCTTTTATTAGCATAGAGGAAGCAAGCGCTGATATTGGTGATCTACCAACTATAGAAGATCTAGGTAGTGATGGCAGTGAAATTGTTCTAAATTCAACTATCACAAATTTGGCTGGAGATTTATACAACAACCCAGTAGAAATCTATAATTTTGTACGCAAAAATATAAGCTACGAACCGTACTACGGAGCAAAAAAAGGTACCATGGGTTGTCTGGAAGAAAAACTCTGTAATGATGTAGACTCTGCTTCACTAACGATATCACTCTTACGTGCTGCTGGTATCCCTGCCCACTACAAAAAAAGCATAGTGGTAATCTCTGTAGATAAATTGCAAGACATGTTAGGGATAGACAAAACTATTGAAGGACGTAGAACAGTTTATGGGATATTCGGTTATAATGATATCCCTGTTTACAGTATTACAGACAATCCCACCTTGGGAGAACATCTCGATGACGCAGATTTTACTGGAGAAAATCATTTTGCCCTAGAATGGGTTTTTCCAGAAATTTATTATGATTATGATGAGCGTGGAGGAAATATTGATAATATTTTGGATTTAAGCACAGCCAGCACAACTGAAGACTTGCAATCTTTACTAGTAGAAGAATACAAGAAACAATGGATTCCTCTTGATGTTATTTTCAAAAACTACACTAGAACAGAAAATGAAATAGTGGCAGATACAGCTAGTTTTGATACAGAGAGTTTTTGGTATGGTTTCTATCAATATCAAGGAAACCAATCTCCTCTTGAAAAATATGTTGCAGATTTACAGTCTGCCACAGGTAAAGACATAACTACTTCAACGTATCATTCTTACAATGAACCTAGTGATGAGCCATTTGATATATTACCCCCAACCTTGCCATACATGCTAGGTTCTGGTGTGGATGCAGATGGCTATGAAATTTTACCAGAAGCCTGGTCAATATTACCCGACGAAAGAAAACAAGAAGTAAAAATACAACTTCTAAAATCTAGCAACGACCAAATCGTATTAGAACACACCTTTTTTGGTAGTGAAATAAATAATGTTGGGCTAAATTTATACTACGAAGGAACCACAGAAACTGACAAGACTGTAATAGAAAGCTATGGTGGAATTCATGCTACTCCAGCAGAGTTAGTAGATATAAGAGCATTTTTAATGGAAGATTATGCTCGTTTTGATGGTATAGAAGATATAAGTATTGGTGAATCTCTAACTTTACGTTTTGAATATTATATTAATGGCGAATTGGAACATGACAGTGAAAAATTCTCTACAGCGGGAAACCAAGAAGGCATTTATATCGTATTATCTACAGTCCAAGAAGATATATACCTAGATACAGACTCAAAAATTCTTTTGGAAGGTAATACTGGCATAGCACGTGAATATCTATTAACGATTCAAGAAGCTGGAAAACTTTTAGAAAAAAGTTTGGACTACAACTATAATATAAATTTTGCTAGAGCAGTTGTTACTCAAAATCGTATTTTAAATACAGTTGAGGGGACGCCCACCACATTTGATTTCAAAGGCCTAACAATAGATGCAGGAACATACATAAATGATTGGTCAAACAGGGGTAATTATAAAGATAATAGAAAAGATGCTCGTCTTTTGTGGGGACTGGAATCTTCTTATCAAGAAGGGCAGATTTTCGAAAACATAGCAGGAATAGAAAGTATTTCTACGGTAAAAGGACTGCAACACGCCTATGCCAATCCTGGAGAATATACAGTTCATATCATTAATTCTAGTAATGAAGGTGTTATTGATAGTTTGGTTTTATCTGAAAACACAAAAACAAACATGCACACAGATGTACAAGAAGGAAATACAATTCTTACTCCTAATAAATTTGTTAATGCAGGCAATTGGAGTGGGATTTTCTATGTATCTCTTGATCCAGAATGGACTGGAACCTATGCAATAGGGGAACAAACACAAAGCAATGGAGGTTTCACAACAGATGATTTTGATGTTCAAATTGCAAGTAATGGTATTTCAAACATTACATATTATACTATTTCTAACACGGACTCCACCTCCGATTTTGTTGCGTATCAAGATTGGGAAGAACAACAAAGCATATTATGTAAAATGAGCAGAGCTAATAAAGAAGTGGTACAAGGGATAATTAACTCGGATTTTTCCAATCAAGCAGCTAGAGATTTTATAGGAGCACCTTGTTTAGCTAAAACACCAAGTGCAGAAGGTGTGGGTGGACAAAGATTATTGACAACTAATGGGATAAGGTACTCCAGTCATAATTGGAGGTATGTATCAGAGATAGTTCGTGAAATGGGGGATTATGTAGATGAACAAAAATCCTTACCATTTTCGGATTTAAATCGTATTTATAATGGTAAAAGATTTACCTTCTTTTACTCTACTATATTAGGAACATTCTTACAGAGCATGTGTGAAGAAAAAGGAGAGCGTGGAAATACTTACGTAGGAAATTGTGGAGATCACGCTACATTGTATTATGTGCCCTCTGGAACAGGTGGGGATGTATTTCGTGCTAGAGCACATATATTGGATAAATTAGCTGATGACAGTAAATTTGCAATTAAAAAAGTAGGCTGGCCAACAAGTGATGAAATGTGGGCTACAGACAGTGATGAGGTTGATGGAGGTAGATATCAAAACTTTAGCAATGGACAAGTGTATGAATATGAATCTTGGAAGCTTACATGGGCCCAATACACCTATGGAGAAATTACAGATACACACAATCAAGCAGGTGGTTCTGGCAGCTATCTAGGTTTTCCAGTAAAAGATCCTCAAACAGGATTGGACGGCCTAATTTATCAACTCTTTGAAAACGATAAGGAAATTGAATGGAACACAACTACGGGCCAAACAGATATAATTGATTATAGAAAATACAGATGTGAAGTATATGGTGACGTATCGGAATATGATTGGGAAATAAATTACTACGAAACACACGGGGTGTTAGATACTGTATTAAATACTGTAGACGACATTGGTTCTCTAGCCTATGGCCTCCTAAAAAGTATTTGGAATATAACTGACACAGTAGAAGCAATTACCGAAACGATCAAAAATCTTAGTATCAATAAAATTATAAATGGCATAGGAAACGCAACGAATGCTGTGATAGAGGATTTAAAAGAAGAATATGATGCCTCTTATGGATCGAGTGGCTGCCCCGCAAGAAAAGCTTATGTAGAAGGAAGAATTATAGGTGAAGTTGCTTTACTAATAGTACCCGCGACCAAATTAAAGGCACTTACAAAAGTAAAAGTGTTGGCAAGAATAGAATTAGCTTTTCCAAACTTAAAATTAATTTCTAAGATAGGAAAATTTGGTAGAAAATTTAAATTGAGTAAAGCAGATGATATTACAGAATGGAATAGGATAAAAACTGTCTCGCAAGCACAAAAAGGACCAGAAGGAGCAAGTTTTTGGAAAAGATTTGGTGGTTCTGATTGGGATGAAGAATTTCCTTTTGATATAGATGACATAAATCTTGGAAATCGTAGGGTAGATTTGTATGATTCTAAAACTGGTACTGCTTACGAAGTAAAAAATTATGCCAGCAAAGTCAAAAAGTCAAGTGGAGATATAGTTGGGGAAATAGATAAAGACGTGTGGTTGATGAATAATCGTGATAATTACAGACCTGTTTGGGTTTTCGTAGATAAGGGGCCTGCTGGTTCGCTAGAGAGCTTACTAAAAGAAAGCGGGATAGATTTTATTACTTTAACTAATTAACCATATGCCATCAAAAACATACGATTTTGAAAAATACTCAATAATAGATATAAAAAATTATCTTGATCAACAAAATATTAAAACAAAAGAAGTTGACAAAGGTATCAATATTGAGGACACTGGTATTACTATAAAATATATTGTCATAGACATAGCAGGTAGAATTCATGCTGTAATCTATCTAGATAGATTACAGCAGAAAAATTATGAGGAACAGAAAAAACTTTTTGATAAATTGAAAAGAAAATTCGGCTGCAAAACAAAACACGAAGGAAAAATAAAAGATATAAAAAAAATAAAAATTAGGAATTACAAAAAATAAAAAACACCATCACTCACACCATCAAACCTGGTGGTGTGGACTGAGAATGTTTTAAAAAATAATAAATAAATTTAATAATTAATAATCTATTCATATGAAAAAACTGACATATATCTTCCTGGTGGTCGCTTTTCTGTTTACTTCAACAGTAGGCACTATACCAGTGGCCCAGGCTGTAAACAAAGATTATCGTCTTATCAAAACAGGTGATAACCCGATGGTTTATCTGGTAAAAAATGATAGACGTATTCATATTCCAAATGAAGAAGTCTTTGAGGCTGGTGGATATAGTTGGGGTGATATAGAGATTATTCCTGAAAAAGAAATGGTTTCAATCCCAAACACAGGGCTGATAAAATCTAAGATAGATAGCAAAGTCTACGCTATAACAGATGGAAAAAAAGAATGGATACCAGATGAAGAAACTTTTCTTGATTCAGATTATGAATGGGAAGATATAGTGCTCATAAATGAAGCTCAGATTAATTTTTATCCAGACACTCAAAAAGCTGGCAATAAAAATCAACCAACAAAAATAACTTTATCTGACACCTCAGAACAAAAAAAAGATGTTGTAAAAAAGAAAGAAAAAAGAACTTACAATCTTGGTAGTGGTAATGGGGGAGGGGGCAACTCTTTGACTGTTCCTTTTACACCTACAGAATCAGACAAGGTAACAATTCAAAACGAGGAACCAGAGATAGTAGTAGATAAAGAAGAGGTAGTTGCTGAAAAGCCTAGAAAAGATATTGTAAATGTAGCTCAGACAGATTGGTCAAAAGTGGATTGGGATGAAAAGACTGTCCTTTTGTCAGATTTAGATAAATATAAAGAAAAGATAGATTTACTTTTAGAAAAAGGCGACGGCACACAAGCTAAGAACCTTAAACCAGAAAGACACACCATGTCTAGTGATGAAGCTCTTGAAGAATTGTCTGTGCCTTCAAAAGTGTCAGAAATTGTTAAAGAATACCGTGAAAAGACCGGTATGTTCCAAAAAATAAAAGATGAAAAAAATGCTAAAAAAATACTGGGGGCATACATAAAATCTGCAACACCAGAAGTACCCAAGATGGAGAAAAAAGTTAATGAAATGGATCATTTTGTTGATATAAGCACACAAGGTAAAAAAATGAAGGGGGTAGAACTAAAACCCTTTTCTGGTAAAGAAAAACCTGAAATAAAAGTAGAAATAAAATCAAAATTTGAAAAAGTTAAAAGGCACAGACTAGAGGATGTAACCATAAGAGGTATAGAGAAGAAAGTGAAAACTAGAGGATTATCTCTATCTGTTTCTGTAAAAACAAATGAAGAAAAAACCTTAGGTAAAAAAATATTAAGCTATTTTGGTAAATTATTTGGTATAGAAGAAGTAGTTGCAGAGGATGTGACACCTATAATTGAATATTATAACGGTATAGAAGCGAACACACTTGATAATGCACTCTACTATTTATCATTAATACAAAATGATGATGGTACTTTTGGAAATATAACAAAATACGAAGAGACAGCTGAAGTTGCTCTTATGCTGGGAGATATTAGAAGAACTGACAACACCCAATTTAATGATGCACTAAATTATTTAATTGCAGAGGAACCAAAAAACAATAGAGAAAAAGCTATAAAAGCAAGACTAATGGTGGGGTTAGGCTTACCATACGAATCATATCTAAATGAACTGGTAGTTGACAAAAATGATAACCACGGATATCCATTACACAGTGGCTATCAAAGTGATATCCTAACTAGTATGGAAACTGTCTTGGCTATGTATACTGGTAACTATTCCATACAAGGTGAAATGCCTTTGGCACTTTATTATGTGTTGAACAATATACCAGAAGACGGCGCTTTAAGATACACACCAAATTCACTACCTAGTTATTATCTAATAAATAAAATAGCTCAATATTTACAACCTTTTAGGTCAATGAATATTGCTAATGACGAAGGTGTTGATATTTCTGTACAAGATAAAATTGATAATTTGTTAGGTTATTTGTCATCACAATTTGATTTGGAAAACGAAAAACTTTTGGGTACAGACGATACAATTGATGAAATAATGACATTTAGAACTTGGCAGATGTACGGTGTAGAAAATAATTATCAGGAAATTTTAGAAGAAAAATTGATAGAAGATCAATATGTAAACGGTAGCTTTGATAACAGCACAAGGGCCACTACTTATTCTGTAAAAGCTTTACAAAAACCAGACTTAGTTTTAACAAATTTTGTAAGCACAGGGAATCTAGAAAGTAGACAGGCTGCAAATTTTGAATTGACAATTGAAAATAGGGGGCATGCACCTAGTGTAGGCGGGACTATATACCTCTTTACAGACAACTGTGACACTGGAACCAGACTAGAGCTTGATCCGTCTGCCTTTACAGTAGAACCAAATCAAACCGTCAATCTTGGTATTAATATTTCTGAAACTAATAGACTTACCCAAGATGTAAATTTCAAATTGTATTATGAAAATAGTGAGGATTTAAATTATGATAATAATTGGATACAAGAAGATTTCAATTTTGTAGCAGCTAGCGATGGTACTCCAGCCTTACCAATGTATTATGCAGCTTTTAAGTATGAATTGAATAATAACCCCGCAGTAATTGTAACTTTACCAGCACTAAGAAAAGATGATCCAAATAGAGGTGCCTATGCTCTATTGTATAAAGAATCTAGCAATAGTCAATGGGGTTATACAAATTACGATCCTAATCTTTATATTATTGGTTATTTCCCAGAAGGTGGTTATTACGATTTCAGAGTAGGTGTTTGGAATGCAGAGATGACACAGATTACCTACTTTACAGACTATACCAGCATTCATCTCAGTGCTGACGATGAATTGTATACTGGTTCAGTTAGAGGGAGATTGACACTAGACAATGAAAACTTTCCTGATGAATATATAACAATGCAATCGGGTCTTTCTGGTAGTACAGACGAAAATGGAGAGTTTAATAGGAGTGGTGGGGCTAATGGAAGACTAGCTACTTGGGTAGAAGAAGAATATTATGATGAAATAAGAACAACATTTACTGTTATAGAGGGACAAACTACGGAGAATATTAGAATCTTTACACATCTCAAAGAAGATAATGAGGCACCAGAAATAGGTTTCTTTGAACTACGCTGGCTAAATAACATGGTGGCTCGTACAGAGGGAGAATACACCTTATTTGCTGCTTCTAGTGATAATGTTAAGGTTAAGGATGCAGATTTTTATCTCTGGCACCCACAAGAAGAATATTGGGAGTACCTAGGTAATGATGCAACTTATGGCGACACTAAAACTTTGGAATGGTATATCCCCAGTGACTTACCTCTAGGTACTGATTATAAAGTAAGGGCTATTTCTTATGACTATCGTGGAAATGCTTCCGAACCTGTTGAGTGGGGTCCTTTTGAAGTTATAAATGGCATACCCCCAGAAGTAGAAGTACTTTTCACCAAATGGAGGTGAGGAGTGGTATCTAGGTACTACAGGTACTATTCAATGGGAAGCTGATTCTTTTTATGGGGTTGGGAGTATTTATATTAATTATATCTATCCGAACAGAGACAGTAGAATTGTTTCAAATATTCCAAATACAGGAGAATATGAATGGTCTATTCCTCTCATCTCAAATTATATAAGTGACCAAGTAAAAATAGAAGTGAGAGCAGGGGATAGTGTTAGCAACCAATGGTCTGAAGATCTAAGTGATGATTTCTTGTCTATCCTAGACAACTCGTCTCTACCCGAAAAACCTTGGGGGGAACCTACCAATTTAACAAAGGACGATATATTTGATTTACCTGGTGGCAATCTAAATGATTTGATACCAGCAGTGGATAGTCAAGGAAATGTTCATGTTTTGTACTATTACAATCACGATACGACCGTGGATTCTCAACGTATAATTACCCAACAATTTTACCATAGATTTTTACAGACAGATGGAACTTGGAGTGAGTTGGAAAAATTATATGAAAATATAATAAATACTGACGCAAGCTTGAATGGTTATTATAGAATTCAAGACCTTAAATTCTTAATTGATGAAAATGATAATTATCATGTTCTCTGGCAAAAAAGTCTAAGCGGTGGTTGTGAAACCTTCAACGATTCTCAGATATTCTACATTCATTATGATGGTAGCGCTTGGTCAGATATAGAAAATCTTTCTAATACTGTGACATACTCCAGATCACCAGATATGTTTATATCTGGAAATACTGTTCAAACCATTTGGTCAGATGGTGTAACATATGATTCTGAATGTAGTTCAACTGGGTACGGGCAGCTTCATCACAAAGAAAAGGTAAATGGAACTTGGCAAAATACTGAAATAATTCCTACAGATTCAACTGCTAGTTGGGCACAGATAGCCCAGGGTAGTGATAACACACTACACGTAGTATTTTATAGAGGTGGGGATGATAAAGGTGTTTACCATACTTACCGCGATAGTGGTAGCTGGTCAGAGCAGACAGCTCTGTTTATTGGAAGTAATGATTATAATGATTTAGCCATAGGCTCGGATAACTCCCTGCATTTCGCCTTTAGACAATGGTATACCGATCCAGAAACTGGTTCAAGTAGGGCTAGAATAATGTATAGCTCGTATAAAGATAATATTTGGTCCACTGCAGTAGAAACTACTCCAATAATAGAAGATCACCACTCTGAAAGACCCAGACTAGTTGTAGACAATAATAATGATCCTCATCTTTTTTGGAGACACACCACACCAGGAAGCAGATATCAAGCGGCTTGGTCAACTTACAAAAACGGAAATTGGACTGATTACAAATATTACAGTCTTGGTAGTCAAAGCATAAATGACAGTGGGGCAGAAGTGGTTTACAACCCCATCACCAATAAATTATTCTCAACTTATGGAACTTGGTATTCTTTTACCTACCACATGTATTACAATGAGGCTGACTTAAATGTAGACTATATTCCACCACAACCTATAAATAATTTAGTTGGTGAATTTACTGGGGGGATAACTCTAAATTGGGATCTATACGAAAATATTGATAATGATTTTGATCATTTCAATTTTTACAGAGCTGAAGAAACAGAACCTGTTTCATTTGAGGACTTTACACTATTAGAAGATACTGAGTCATCTGTCACAAGTACTTCCTATACAGACATAGACATCTGGGCTGATACTGACTTCTACTATACAGCGACGGTAGTTGACACCGGTGGACTAGAAAGTGAACCTGCTCCATGGGTAGGACCTTTCCAACTTATTCCACCTCCAGTTGTATTACCAACTGAATTATTAATAGAACAGGAAACTAGTCCGATTGACTTGGAAACAAATACTCCTGTTTTCTCATCAATTTACAATACAGATGATAATTTTAGATCAACTAACGCGCAAATAAGAATTGCAACTGATAGTGAATTTAACAATTTAATATCTACCTCAGAAGATATTAGTTTGACTTCAGATTTAGTCATGGCATACAATTTTGATGACAGCAAATTTCCAACTGAAACCGAAGAATTTTATGGAAAAGATTATCTACTAGTAGAGGACATGTCAAATAATAACCGTCTAGGTTATATTGGAACTATGGGTGATACAATTCCTACTTGGTCTACAGAGGGTATTGTTGGAACAGCAGCTCATTTCAATGGTGAAAATCACATGATGATAGGAGAAGCTGGACTAAATAATACTAATACAATTTCAACAGAAATATGGGTAAAGACAGAGGGAAAAGATGGTATTATGGGAATTATAAATCCAATGCTTGGTATTCATTCCTTCATATCACTATTTACCAATAACAATTCTCTTCAAGCACGTTTTTATGCCTCACAAACAGATTATTTGAGAGGACCAAATATTGCTGATAATGAATGGCATCAAATTATTCTGACTTGGGATGGAGAACATTCTCGTATGTATGTAGATGGAGTATTAGAAGATGAAAAAGTAACAGTTGGGACAAGACTAAGTGGTTCTCAAAATGGTTTATTTGTTGGTAGAATGAACCCTGGAACTACAGAGGAAGAAACAGCCAGACATTTTGTTGGTGCTATAGATGAAGCATTATTTTACACAAAGACTCTATCAGCAGAAGAAATAGCAGATCATTATAATAGAGTGGTGGGTGAAAATCATGTCGCTGGTCTGTGTAACAGTTCTGATCGTTGTGCCGATGTATCTTATGAAAATACTAATCTCAGTCTAAGTGATGGTGATGTTACCTATTACACACAAATGCGATACAAAAAAGAAAATGGTGAGTATTCAGATTGGTCAGAAGAAACCCATACTTTTTCACTCATGGATTACGATTTCTTGACCACTTCTAATCTGGAAGTAAATAAAAAAACTAATCCGATAAGTGTTAATGCCCCAGTTTCATTTTCAGCTGAAGTTATTTCAGCTAATCATGATTCTCTCGCCAAACAAGCAAGAATACAAGTGGCTACAGATGAGGCTTTCACAAATTTAGTCTGGGACTCTACATCTTTAGACCTAACCAACGGAGCCACAACTATGCTTGATTTTGCAAGTATTAATAGCTCTCTTGAACTTGATGCTATTTTAGATAAATCTGACAATAATAGAAATGCTACCTTGGGTCTTGGAGTTGCTGAATATGCTCCTATCTGGTCAGCTGATGGACTTTTGACCAATGAAACGACTTCTGATGGAACCTACACCTTCGACGGTCTTGACGATAGAATACACCTTGCAGAAACAGGTCTACAAGATATCAATACTATCTCAACAGAGATGTGGGTAAGGACTAATGGAAAAGACGGTATAGCTGGTCTACTATATACAGATCACAGTACAAATAATTTCTTAAGACTATACACAGCCAATAATCAATTGAAGGCTAGAATATATGCTTCACAAACTGATGAATTAACTGGTCCGGTAATTAATGACAGTCAATGGCACCATGTAGTCTTAACCTGGGATGGAGAATACTCTCGTATGTATGTAGATGGAATTTTGGAAGATGAAAAGGTAACTATTGGAGATAGGATGAGTGGATCTCAATATGGGCTCTACATTGGAAACTTTGCTCCAGCATCTTACGATGACAAAGCTTGGAATGGTGATATTGATGAGGTTGCTCTATATAATAAAACTTTGACACCAGAAGAAGTCTTGTACAATTATGAAAATGCTCCTAATGGACTCCATAATGGTAGTATGTGTCTGGTTTTCTATCCTTGTCGAAATATTAATTATAACCTAGACGGTAATGCCACCAACGACCTAGAAATGGAACAGACCTACTTCTGGCGCATGCTTCATATAGATTCACAAGGAAGCGAAGGTCCATGGTCCAGCGAGAGTGCAAGCTTTACTATGCAAGAAGAATATTCTAGTCTACCTACAGAATTACGTATTAATAATTTAGAAAATCCAACTGACACTACAAAACCTGTATTCTTCTCCTCTAAATTCCACGATATATTTAGAACAAGTAAGGCAAGCTACGCTTCTATTCAAGTCTCTACAGATGAAAATTTTACAAACCTAGTCTGGAATTCAAACCCATTTGACTTGACTAAAGGTGCTACTACCATACACAACTTCCACCAAGAAATTACAACGGCGGAAGAAAATGCGCTGGAAGATGTTAGTGGAAATAATAGAAATGCAACTCTAGGAGATGGTAATGTTGATTTCATGCCAACTTGGTTCCCTGATGGAATTATTAATGGTGCTTATGCTTTCGACGGTGTTGATGACAGAATCCATCTATCAGAAACAGGACTAGAAGATATCAATACTATTTCAACAGAGATGTGGGTCAAAACTGATGGAAAGAGTGGTATAGCTGGATTATTACACACTGATCACGGAAAAAATAATTTGTTGAACCTCTACACTTCAAATAACACGTTAGTAGCTAGAATATACACCTCGCAAACAGATTATCTAAGAGGACCAAATATTGCTGATAATCAATGGCATCATATAG
>CAZRUM010000008.1:0-32837 GCA_964603435.1 uncultured Gammaproteobacteria bacterium
ACAGATAATAATAACATATTTTAGACTCTTTGTCAAGTGATAACTGTTGATATCTGATTTTATCCACAGCTAAAAAATTTTTACATCAAAAAAAATGGCTTAAATAAGCCATTTTTTGGACAAAAAGACTACCTAGCTAAGGTAGTCTTTTAAATTTTAATATCCTAAAAAATTATCTGATAAGCAATAATTATTCCCCAACTATTTTTTTAGCTTCACCAATTATTCGGACATGTTGCCCCTCCATTTTGATCTTGGCTGGATATCTTTTGCCCCCATCTTCAACCATAAGTTGATCACCTTCCTTAGAAAACTTATATTTAGCATCATGGTGGAAATAATCTTTCTGATCGCCAGTATTAATAGTAATAAAGTGAGAGCCATTAACAAAAACAGTGTCACCAGAAGGTAAATTTATGGCTTTGGCATCTCCCAAATTCATTAACAATTGCTCTTCTTTTGTCAATTCAAGATTACCCCCTATCAAATCTGCCAACCTCCCAGCTTCGTATAATTTTATCAATTCTGAATTTTTTGACAATCCCACTTCATTAGATACCGTTTGTTCATATAGTTCTTCTAATTTATTTTCCAAGCTTTTCTTTATTTTTCCAGCAACCTCATCAGAAGTGTTTGTTTCTTTAATTATTTTCAAATAAAGATCTAAAGTAGTCTTAACAGATTCAAAAGCCTTAATTCCTTCTTCGGTCGGGACAGTCGCATCCAACTCTTCTAGTGTTCCATTCTCTGTATCCTCTACTATTTCTGTATAGCCTGATTCATCTGGTTCGCTTTCCCCTGACAGAGCAACTCCAGCACCGACCCCCGCACCACCCAAACCAAGAACAGTAGCTCCAATCGCAGTAGCTTTTTTATTTCCAGTTATTTTCTCTTTCAATCCAGTGAGAAAACCCGGCTTTAACATTTCTTTTTCATCTTCCTTTAATCTCTTTGCTTCAGATTTTTCATCTTTCTTTTTCTTTTTTTCTTCAGCTTTTTTAACTTTTTCTTTTCTTTTTGCTTCAACCTTAGCTTTCTTTGCTTCCACTTTATCTACTACAACTGATTCTTCATCTTCATCTACAATATTTTCATCATCTGCTTCTCCCTCATAAAAACTAGGTCTCATAGTTCTAGGGTCTAGAGCTTCGCTATCACCCGGATCAACCCCTACTCTCGGCTTATCAATCTTATCCACAACACCAGAAACCTTACCAGCTACATTATCTTTCAATCTGGTACGAAAATTAGCTTTTTCTTTAGCTGAACCAGCTGAGGTTGAAGTTGTTACTTTTGGATTTTTTTTCGTTGTACTACTTTCAGCTTTTTGTTGATAAAAATTATCTTTCTTAACCTTGCCTTCTCTAGTCACTACTTTATTCTCAGTCTCTATTTTCTTCTTTGTCTCTCTAATTTGTTGAGCTAAAGTAACACGTTTTTCATTTAAAACTACCAATTCAGCATTTATTTCCTTTTCTTTCTTGGTTTCATCCAAAGGCCACTCCCCACCAGACTTCATATATTTTTTGACTTTCTTCTGATCAGCCTTACTCAATTCTAAATTCGCAAGATAATCAAATTTCTCTTGTTCTTTATCAAGATAAGTCTTGTTAGCTTCATGCCATTGATTTCTTAGATTTTTCAAAATTCCATTGTTATCTACAGCTGGTTCTTTATCCACCACAGGTTCAGCTACTGGTTCTACTGATGCGACAGGTTCAACTGGCTTTGGTTTTGGCTCAACGGGTTCTACTGGTGCGACAGGTTCAACTGGCTTTGGTTTTGGCTCAACGGGTTCTACTGGTGCGACAGGTTCAACTAGTTTATCTTCCTCACCTACAACAGAAGAATCTGCAGAATCTCCTTCGACATTGCCACCATATCTGAAATACTTACCCACTTTTTCAAATTCACCCTCTGATAATAGTCTTAATGCGCCACTACCATCTTCAAACACAAGTTCCCGGTGAGTGCCTTTGCCATTTTTATTTTTTACTGGTTTTTCTCCTACCAGCACAAGCTGAATTTCTTTTTTCTTACCACTACCTTTATTTTCATCATAAAAAAATATATCCTCTTGTTCTACTTTACGTCCAGCTATTTCATATTCACGAGTGAATTCCACAACCCCTTCTCCTTCATCTGCTGATGGAATATCAATTCCTACTAGCTCTGCCGGTGCTGAATCTGACCCTACAGTAACAGGAGGTTCTACTGGTGCGATAGGTTCAGCTAATTTTTCTACTGGCATAGAATCTGTATTTAATTTTAAATCTCCACTTGTTAATTTTTTATCCCAGTCCTTTTCCATAATTGAAAATCCTTCTCCAACATTATATTTAAATTTCAAAACTATTTCACCCAACATGTCACTTACACCCGTCACTTCACATTTTCTAGGATCTTCCGAATCTTTCGCAAAGATAAATTTATCACCTACACCAACTTGGTGATCACCTACTTTAAATTTTTCCCACAATTCTGTCTTGTCTGTTTCAACTGTGCCTGATCTAGTATCTGGTACTTTTTCTATCTTTTTTGCAGTTGGTTTTTCCCAAGAAAACTGCTTTTCTTTTCCATTACCATCCCAGTCTGACACAGAAATAACATACTCATCTACAGACCCACCACTTGTCGTCACAAAATAATAACTAGGAACCTTTTCTGGATTCTTAATACCATCAAATGTGACTTCCACAGATTCTCCCTTTGGATCATTAAACCACAGCTTTTGACCAACTTTTATGTCTTTACCAGCTAAAACAGGAATACGCTCTAATAATTCTTTATTTATTTCTGTTCTTTTAGTAGCTTCCTGCAAAAAAACAGAATAATCTTCTTTTATATCAGACATAGTCTTTTTGAAAGAAACTATAACATCTCCCAGAGAAAGTTTATCCTCAGTTTTTGTATTTTTACCCACAAACTCTTTTACAATTTGTTTCAAAATACCTACTTTTTCATCTAGACCTTCCATGTCACCCTGTGCTAATTCCTGAACATCTTGCAAAATATTTTTCAATTCTTTTTTAAGATCTTTTTTAAGTTTAATTTTATCCAAACCACTCACCCGTTCTTCTAATTTGGAAAATTCTGCTACAAAAAATCCTAGCTCATCTAATGAATCTTCCTTTTCAACATTCTGAGTCTCCCCTGCTTGAGGGTCCACAACTTCTTCTGGAACAGCTACTTCAGGTACTGGTGGTTTCTGTGGTGGCCCCACCGACTCTCCTGGAGAAGGAATTGATTCATCACTTACTAACGTATCACCCTCCCCTGCAACTCCATCTTTCTGTCTCTGTTGAATTTTTTCTTCTACGATTTTAAGAAGTTTATCATAAACTTCTATTAAAAGAAGATCTTCCCCACATCTTCTAAAAGTATTTTCTACCACTTCGGCACCCTGCCGGGTCAAGTCTCCTTTTTTAGCAGACCGCTCCAATTCTCCAAACTCGCCATGGTTTTTTCCACTTCCGTACAATAAATCTTCAGCAGCTTTTTTTCTTTTTTCTAAGCCTTGTTTTACAATTTCTAAACCTCCTCTTTCCAAAGTTTTATAATTGGAATCACTTACACTATCATATTGTAATATATTTTCAATTAGAACATTAATCCCTTTTTTAATTTCTTTTAGATCTTTATATAAAGAATTATCAAAACTACCTGCTCCCATTTTACTAAAAAACTCCCTAGCTTTTCCTTCAAAACTCTGTGCTATTTGATCTTCTTCACCTTCCATTTCCCCTCTTATTTCTTTAACCATTTCTGGCTCAACTCTTCTTTCTTTATCTTTTTCAATTATGTCCTGAAGGATTTTACTATATATAGCATTTTCAACCACAACCTTCTTGTATTTTGCCAAAAGACGATCTCTTTCTTCATCTCCGGGGTATTCATTAGGCTGTTTTATTTCTTGACGTAAAAGAAATTTATATTTTATTTCTACATCAAACAATTCTTTTCCCTTTTTAGATTTTTTTTCTCTTACATAATAAATTGCTTCTTCCAAATCATCTTCAGCTAATAATTTCTTCAATTCTTCATCACCAAAAACACCCTCAACAATATCTGAAAAACCAGTAGAAAGCTCTCTATTGGCAAACTCCTGTTTACTTGGATTAAATCCTTCGCCCTTTAAAGAATCAAAAATTGACTCGTCTGCAGATGCCAAAACACCATCTACCAAATCTTTTTCACTTTCCAAAATTTCTTTTTTTGAAGATTCATAAACACCCGAGGTATCTTCAACACTTTCCACATCAGACTTCAAATCTTCCATCTTAGCAAGTACTGATGCAATCTTATCTTTTATTTCTTCTATATCCACACCGCCTTCCTGCAACATAGAAATTTCTGGTTCAATTTGGGCTCTAAATTTATCTGGTAATCTATTTACTGTCTCCGAAATTTCCGCTAACATTTCTTTGAGTTCTACACCCTCTTTCTCCCCCAGATTTTTCTCAGAAAATTTCAAGAATTCTCTTAGATAAAATAATTGTGGATGTTTTTCAGACATATTTTATGAATTTAATATTTTTTCTAAAGTTTGTTTAATTTTTTTCTTGTCATTTTTTTGCAAGACCTTACCTTTTAATTTTCCCACTTCTGATTCTATTTTATCCATCTCACCCAAAATTTCTTGATATCTTTTTATAAGATCAATATATTTTTGTCTATTTTTATCTTGCTTTTTGACAGGCATAATCTATTTATTTTTTCACCACCACAAAACCCATTAGCAAACCACCAACTAAAAACCCTAAAATCATATTGGTGAACAAATTTGGTCTAGCAGGAAATCTTGTCACCACCGGTTCATTGACAACCTTTATAGTCACATCTCCACCCACATACTGCCAACCCTGAGATGCCATAGCACTAGCTGTAGCCCCAGCATACTCTTTGGCCTGAGCTGGATCTATGTGATAAGCAGAGATATTCAAAACTCCAGTACCATAGACGACCGAAGTCTTAACAGCTTCTTGCCATTCTTTACGTTTTTTTCTTTCTGTCAATTTTTCAAATTTGGTTTTATCCAAATCAAACCCTGGTTGTTCTAAGACTTTTTTATAAAAATCATCTGTTTTTACTATTTGTACTAGGTTCTCCCCTATTCGCTCGGCTGATTTTACTACTGTATAAGGATCAACCCCGTAACGAGATTTTGAAATAATCAAAACCTGTGCGTCAGCTCGGTATTCACGAGGAAAAAACAAACTGACAATCAAAGATAACATTGCCACTAAGATACCGACAAAAATAATTAATTTATAACGTCTTCTAATTACCTCCAAAGGTGTATTGTTGAGAAACATATATTTATATTATTAATTCTGAGCGAACGAAGGGAGCCGAAGAATCCCGTTGTCTACTCAATTATTTTTGATTTAAAGTAAAACTATTTTTATCATGTAATTCTGAACCCACCTTCATTATTCATAACCACGGGATCCTTCACAACTTTTAGTGCTCAGGATTTAGTTTATTGGAACATTTTCTTTATTAACTGTCAAGTCTATTTCCTCTCCATCACGCCAGACCAAAACCTTGAACTCATCTCCTACCAACCACATTTGCCTTGAAAGATTTTTTTCATCAACTACTTCACCATCTATTTTTAAAACTATATCTCCAACTTTAATCTCAGAATTTTTTGATTGTATTGTATAAATTTTATTAATATAAAAACCACTGACAACCTTATTATTTTCATCAAAAGTTTTTACAAAATAACCATTCCAAGGTACATTTTTATAAACCAACTTACCTGACTCAAGTAAAGATGAAACCTGATTTTCAATCAACCAACTAAAAGCAACTAAATTATTTTCATCCATTAATCCAACCAGATTACCATTATTGTCCAATAATATATCACCAGGAATAATCTCTTCACTAAATTTCCACGAAAAAGATGGTTGATAAATGTATCTCGAAACAGCTGAACTTCTAGCTGTAAAATCTTTTACTACAACTTGTGACCATTTATCTTTATTCAGACTCCAAACAGTTGAATTGATACCAAAATCTTTTGGATTAGCAAAAGATACCACTCTCAAGCCATTGGCTTCAATTTTTAAATAATAAACTTGGGCTAACTTATCATAGATTAAATTTTCTAAATCATAACTAACATTTTGATAATCTAAAATTTCCCAATATTTTTGCTCCCCAGAAATAAAATCTGGCAAAGAAATCACTGCCCAGCCATCGGAACTTATTATTGTAGCTTGAGCCACTACTGCATCTTCCCTATAAATATTATCTTCTACTTGTTTTCTTCTGTCATAAATAGTAAGCAATCTTTGTTCGAATTGTTTTTTCAACAAACTGTCTGGTCTAGCATTCCAAATATTTTGATTATTGACATCTTGCACAGTAAAATCCACTTGCTCAAAACTCGGCATAAGCCAAGATGACACCATTACAGCCGAAGTACCTCCTGCAACAAAAGCAAACACAGCAAATAATAAAATCCACTTAATATTTTGTAAACGATAATAAGTATCTACACGACAGGCTTTGTTTGGTAAATGTGGTGCATCTTTATTCATATCCATCTAACAATAAAAAATAAAATTAAAAAATTAAAAAATAAATTAGTTAATAAAAAATATAGTTGTTTTTTCCAGATTATTCCTTTGGGGCTAAAATGAAAACGGACGAACAACTGTATAATAAACCACAACCAAGCCACCAAAAAACCCAACACCAGATATCCCAATGGTAACAAATGTATCACCCAAATAAACTCAAAACTAATTAATCCTAAAAGTATTCCCCACAAAACTAACTTTGGTTTTTCAATTTTGTAATACATCTGCCATATAAAAATAGCTCCGAAAACGCAGACGACACTACCAAACAAAGCTAATAGTACAAAAGGAATCCCCGGAAAAAATAAGGAAACAGCAAACAAAATTGTCAAAAGTGCATAGACATCAAATACCCATAGCATCATCTTTATACGACGAATAGGTTTTTGCTGAAATGATAGACTCTGGTTGGTACGGTGTAGCTTTAGAAAAAGCATACCAATAAATGCCACACAAAGCAATAACAGTAGCCAGCGCAACAAATTCCACTCCACCAACAAAATTAGACCTGTAATTGACACAACTGTCGTTATCATCATAACAATATCCACCACAAAGTTCTCTGTCTTGGAATAAAAACGAAAATACAACCACAGCAAGCTAGCTATCCACAAAATTAATATAAGCAAAAACAACCACCAAATGGAAAAAGATATTATCAAAACAAGACTAACAAAAGTAGATAAACAAGCTAGAAAAGTAACTAGATAACGTCTTAATCCTAATAGCATATTTTATTATTCAACTAACGACAAACTGTTTAACAACTCTAGAACTTTTATCTTTGTTTCTTCTATATCCAAATTTTGATTTTTTAAATCAGCCAAAGCAAACAAAGTTTGAAGATGAACATCTCTATTATTTTCTGGAACACGTACGTTAAACAAAAAATCTTCAACTTCAGTATACAATTCGGAAATATCATCTTCATCAATTATCTCCAACTTCATATCTTCTATGGCTCGCGTATAATTTGCCCCGACTGCCAAAATCTTTTCCTGCATTTCTACTTTGTAGTTTATATTTTTATTTTCTGACTTCTCAACTTTATTTAACAGAGAAATAAGCAAATAACCCACAGCGATAATGATTGCTAAGGCAATAATTCCAAACACTATTAGAATAGGATCAATTTTGTTCTTTTTTGTCCAAAACATCTTGTAAAAATACACTTAACGCTGTTGCTACCGGAATAGCAATAAGCGCCCCAAGGACCCCAGCCAATTTGACACCTGCCAAAAGAGCTAAAATGCTAATGATCGGATTGAGACCGACTGCTTTTTGCATCACCTTGGGTACCAGTAAATGATTTTCCAATTGCTGGATAACCACATACATAATTAAAACAAAAATTAATTTTATAAATCCACCAGCACCAAACGCCAAAAACAAAGCTGGGATAGCTGCCATGACAGGACCAATGTAGGGTACAAATTCAAACAAAGCAGCGAGTAACCCCAACACGGCTGCATATTTTATTCCTAAAATTGAAAGACCTATAAAAACTAATAAACCAATAATCAAACTAAGTAGTATCTGTCCACGTAACCAAGCTCCTAGCTTATTACGAATTTTATTCATTAGCTGTGAACACCAAGGTATATACTTATCAGGTAAAACAGAACGTAAGATTTTTTTCAAAGGATCTTCCTGCACCACCATATAAAATGTCATAACGAGAACCAACACCAAAGAAAATACTCCACCAAAAAAACCAGTAATAGTAGAAAAAACACCCGACAAAGTATTACTTACTCCACCGGAAACTGCGGGGGTCGACTCCGCCGACGGCACACCATAACCAGACAAAGTATTTTGAATATTTTGAGCACCCTCTAAAAATTTTTGATAAAAATGATTATCTTGTAAATTTACCCATGACTGCCCTATTTTTTCTACCAGCTGTGGCAAATCGTGAGAAATGATAGGTGTAAGTAAAACAATAGCCAAAGCAACTAAACCAAATAAAATTAAATATATAACAATCACTGCCAAAGCCCGAGGAATTTTCTTGCTCTGAAACCAATTGGCAAATGGATCAATCAGAGCCGTCAAGATAAGAGCCACAAATAAAAGCAGTAAAATGTCTGAAAATAGGTACACTAAATAGGCACCTAACAAAATAGCCAGGACCTTCAAAACAGACATAGTACTGATATGGATTTTTAAATCTTCCATAACCAATGATATTAACTCTAATGTAAAGTAAAATCCCCTTTTTGAGGTAAATCTTGGTATTTTAAACCACCCTCTCGTCCCGTACCGAGGTACGAGGTCGGGATAAGATACTTGAAAAATTGTTGTAAATATTATACACTATTTACGTTAGCAAAGCAAAAATAATACATTCGAATTACGAATCGATTCGAATTTTCGAATTTCGGAAATTCGTACCACAAGGTGAATTTCGCAATTAGAATGTTAACTATAAATACGCATATTTTATGAAATCTTACGCAACCCACAAAAAGGCCAGATTTGACTATGAAATCCTCGATACTCTCGAGGCCGGTCTTGTGCTATCTGGTATGGAAGTAAAAGCTGTCAGAGCTGGTCAAGTAAAACTAACTGGAGGTTTTATTAATATTCACAATGACGAAGCTTTTCTAGTAAATGCACATATATCTCGATATAAATATTCTGGAGCTGACGATGATTATGAACCAGACAAAAGTAGAAAATTATTATTAAAACAAAGAGAAATCGCTTATTTAAAAGGAAAAACCCAAGAAAGAGGGTTGACAATTGTACCTCTTTCCATGTATAATAGTGGTCGTCTCATCAAAGTCCAGATAGGTATTGGTCGTGGTAAAAAGAAACACGACAAACGAGAGACTATCAAAAAACGTGATTTGGACAGAGAAACACGTCGAGCGATAAAAGGAGATCTTTAAAATTAAGTTAAAGGTTAACCGCGTGATGGTGCCAATGGAGAGAAGGACACGTAAAACTCCCTTTGGTCGTCACGTGCCCGCGTAAAATGTTGCAATAAATTGCACCATTTTACGCGGGGATGACAGGGTTCGATGGGTGGACCCATGTTATCTTTTACAAGCATGTCGAGGAGGCACTCTTTCCTCGTAAATAACCGGAGTGCATTGATATAAGTGCAAACTTTATCAGCCGAGCAAAGAATGCTGTAGCGCAAGCTTTCAGCGTTCCTACACTCGCATCCGTAGTCGCTTAAGTGCAACTGCCATCGTCCCTCGGATACTCAATATGAGATCGACGGTGTAAAACATTGAGTGTAAGGCTAGATTTCCGTCTGTAGGTCTAGTCTGAAATTAATACAGATCTTAGCTTGTTGCTTTTTGTCACTTTCCCAACAACAAGTGAAACACCAAAGTGGCTAAACATGTAGACTGTAGGGGTAACCCGCCCAGACCCGGGTTCAATTCCCGGCATCTCCACTCGACAGTAGAAAGTCAAAAGTCAAAAGTTTATAAAGTACGAAATATAAATCACTTTTTAACTTTATTAACTTTAAAACTTTATAAACTTATTTTATGAGAAGATCACGAAAAAAAAGACCTCAAAAAGCCTTAATTGCACATTTTAGACTTAATGATAAAATCAGCGTACCAGAAGTACGTGTTATTAATGATGCTGAAGAAAATATTGGTGTGATGAGTGTGGAAGAAGCTCTTACCCTGGCTCGTGGAAAAGAAATGGATCTAGTAGAAATCAACCCAAAAGCCCAACCTCCAGTTTGTAAAATTACCAACTTTTCTAATTTTAAATACCAAAAAGAAAAAGAAGCTAGAAAAAACAAAGCTCAGGCTCACGAAACTGAAACAAAGGGTCTTCGCCTATCTGTCAGAATTAGTGACCATGATATGGATGTAAGAATAAACCAAGCTGATAAATTCCTCAATAGAGGGGATAAAATCAAACCAGAAATAATTTTGAAAGGAAGAGAAAATGCAAAACCAGAACTAGCTTTTGAAACTATGAAAAGATTCTTTGCTAAGATGAGCGAAAAAATGGAACTGAGAACAGAGCAAGAACCTACCAAACAAGGTAACAAAGTAACGGCAATTTACGCCAAAAAGTAGCCCACAGGACAAGCTATTGACTTTTTCACAAAGTTGGTATATAATCATACCACTTTTTTAAATCCATTATCTGGGTACCTAAAACCTAGGACCTAAAACCTAATAACCTAGAAATATGCCTAAAGCAAAAACTCACAAAGCAACTGCTAAGAGATTCAAAATTAAAAAAAGTAAAACTGGCATCCAAATAGTCAAAAGAACTGACGGTCAGGATCATTTTAATTCTCGTGAAAGTGGTAAAACCAAGAGAAACAAACGCGGTGACAAAACGATGTCAAACTCTATGAGAAAGACTATCACTCGCGCTATTAAGAATATCTAACATAAATTAATTTCGAAACCCCGATAGGGGTGAGACATCCCTTTATAAGCCACTTAATTTGCATTAAATAAAAATTTTATTTAATATGACGATAAGTGCATTATAAAGCGATACCTCACTTCGTTCGGTATTAACAAAAAATATTATGCCAAGAGTAAAAAGAGGCGTAGGCCACGTAAAAAAGAGAAACAACCTATTGAAACGCGTAAAAGGCTTTGGCGCCGGTAGAAAAAACCTGATCAAACAAGCTAAAACAGCTGATACAAAAGCTGGTGCACATGCCTATCGTGATCGTAAAGTAAAGAAAAGAACCATGCGTGCCTTATGGCAAGTAAGAATAAACGCTGCTGTTCGTATTTTTGATACAAGCTACAGCAAATTCATTGGTAACTTGAAAGCAAAGAACGTAGAACTAGACCGAAAGGTACTTTCTGAAATTGCTAACGACCATCCAAAAGTATTCAAGAAAATCGTAGAATTTGTAAAATAACAAACTTCCAAAAAATCGTCTTAATAAGGCGGTTTTTTATTTTCCACAATATACTCTTGACAAGTATCTTAATATGTGATATGATGATATATCTTCTGACCGAGAACAATCTCGCCTATGAAGATCCCTCAGGATGCAGGCCGACAACGCCTGCCAAGGAGAACGCTGATGAAGAACACCCGTGGATCGACGACTCGCAGCCTGTCGCTGGCATTGATGAAAAACAGCGTCACCGAGAACGACGCCGCGCTGCTCGACCCCGACCACACCGACCTCGACACCGTGGGCGCCGCCCGCTAGCTCAGCCACGAGCAGCCCGGCGAGAACCCCCACCATCAACCCGGCGCCGATGTTTTCAGCACCGACGCCACAGCTTATGACATGGAGGCCCCCATGTACGGATACACCACATCTTTCGTCTAGCGACTCTAACACACGCGACTCAGAATCGACCATCATGGTCGATCTTGAGAGCACTCCTGGGGAGACAACAAGAGGTCACCTGTTTGCAAAATCGCCGGTATTTTTACACCGGCCACACGTCGACGGCGACAGCCCACGAGGCACCCGCACTCGACACGCAACAGGTGACCTCGTCACCCCTTCTCGACAATCCACAAAAAACTCTTGACAAAAATACCTATTTTTGCTAAGATAAAAAAACAATTTAGAAGTAAGACCTATTAAATGTTCGGTGCATGACGGGTTCTCCCCCTCCTTAGAACCCAATGTCTGTGCTGAACATTTAGCAGGTCTTTTTTTATCCAAAACTTGACATTTTTAAAGAAATAATGTATTATATGACCACTAATTTATAACTACTGCTATATGGGAATGCGAAAAAAAAATAATCAAACAGCAAAATTAGAACGTGCTAAAGCCAAAATCAAACGAGACAAAAAGAAACAAAAAAGACTTGCCAAGGCTGAGGCAGCTAAGACAACAAAATAATCTTGCTAAAATAATCACTTTGTGATAAAATTATTTCGTCCCAAGTAGGGACGTATTTGGACCGGTAGTTCAACTGGTTAGAGCACCGCCCTGTCACGGCGGAAGTTGCGGGTTCGAGTCCCGTCCGGTCCGCTTTGAAAAACTTAGCTTCACACAGCTAAGTTTTTTGGTACAACAACCAAACATTATAACTTGCATAAAATGTATTGACAAAGACAGCAAACTATGTTATACTTATCTGTTTATCGTGCGTAATTGGCTATTTTTAGCTAATTAAAGCCATAAACAAAAGTCCATTACAATTCATCACACCCTAGTGGACAGGATATTTGAAAGCAAAATAAATAAATGATTTCAAATATCCTGTCCACATAATACCGGCGAGGGTCTTTAAGAACCCTAAGGAGGAAGCGTTGAAGAACTTCAGAATGTGGCTCCCAGTTCTACTGGTCTTCGGACTGTTCATGGTGAATGGTTGTGCCGGCGGGCCCAACTCGGCTGTCGACACCCCCTGCGAGAGCGGCAGTATCGCCGGCTTCTGGCTGGGTCTCTGGCACGGAATGATTTCCTGCTTCACCTTCATTATCTCGCTCTTCGAGAAGTCGGTCGGCTTCTACGAGGTGCACAACAACGGCGCGTTGTACAACCTCGGCTTCTTGCTCGGAGTAGGCACCCTCTTCGGGGGACTCACTTCCACAGCGTCACGTCGTCGCTGACGGCAACTGAAGGGGTGTGATGACCGACCATAAGGTCGGACGAACTCTTCCGATGGTGTTCGTCCTCGCGACGTTCACCATCGGACCCTTCTTATAGACATTAAATTTAGTGTTCATAAGAGGTGTGACAAATCTTGAAAACTGTATTTTATTTTCGCGTAAATGACTGAAAGTTCACAAAACACGAAGTCTATCCCGCGAAAATAAAATTACCCCTTGTGGGTAATTTTATTAAATTTAAAAATATATATTTAAAAAAATAGATGATTAATTTAAAAACAACAGTAGAAATTGATAAAATGAGAAAGGCTGGTAAGCTAGCTTGCCAAGTTTTAGATCATATAGAACCATTTGTTAAGGCTGGTATATCAACTCAGGAGCTTAATGATATCTGTGCAAAATTCACCTTAGATAACAATGCAATTTCAGCACCTCTTAATTATCATGGTTTTCCCAAAAGCATTTGTACATCTATTAATAATGTTGTTTGTCATGGTATTCCATCAAAAAAATACATCTTAAAAAATGGAGACATTATCAATATCGACGTTACAGTTATTGTAGAAGGTTATCATGGTGACACTTCAAGAACCTATACAGTTGGAAAGGTTGACGAGGAGATTAAACTTTTAGTCAGTAGAACTAAAACCGCCCTCGAAAAAGGAATCGCTACTGTAAAACCTAACGACCCATTGAATAATATTGGAAAAGCTATCGAGAAGTATATCTCAAAATTTGATTACTCAATTGTACGTGAGTATTGTGGACATGGAATTGGAAAAGGTTTTCATGAAGATCCTTATGTCTATCACTTTTCCACAAAAGAGAATGATACCAAATTAAAACCAGGGATGTGCTTTACAATAGAACCAATGATAAATATGGGTAGAGCAGATACTATTACTTCTAATAAAGACGGCTGGACTGTTACCACTAAAGATAACAAACTATCAGCTCAATTTGAACATACAATCTTAGTTACTGAGAGTGGGTGTGAAATATTAACAAAGATTGTTTAAGTTTCATCTCTCTACACAAAAAAACACTTCCCTAATTCAGGGAAGTGTTTTATAATGTAGTTCTATGAAAAAAAGAAAAAAAGTAGGGCTAGCCCTTGGTAGTGGAGCTATAAGAGGTTTCTCTCATATTGGAGTTATAAAAAAACTTCTAGAAAATAATATCCCCATAGATTATATTGCTGGCTCAAGCATTGGATCTTGGGTTGGAGCTCATTATGCTTTATTCCAAAACTTAGAAAAACTAGAAGAATTGACAGTACAAAAACAAAAAGAAAAATTCCTTAGTTTTATAGAGCCATCTATCAATGGTGGTGTTATCAAAGGAAAAAAAATAGAAAAATTATTAGAAGAATGGTTAGAAGATTCTGATTTTTCTGACACCAAAATTCCTATCAGTATTGTAGCTACTGATCTTTATGAAGGTAACACAGTTGTTTTAACGACAGGAAAATTAGCCCCAGCTGTTAGAGCTAGTATGTCTGTACCAACTTTATTCAAACCTGTAGAACATCAAGATAAAATTTTGATAGATGGTGGAATCAGTAATCCTGTACCAGATGATGTTGTAAGAGCAATGGGGGCAGATGTTGTTATTTCTGTAAATTTGGATAATTATATAAAAAATGAAACTTTCACAAAAAAACAGCAGAAATCTCTTTCCAAAATTTCAACCAGGAGTCTAAATATTATAAGATATCATTTATCAAAATATTCTACCTCTTCTTCTGATGTTATAATAGAACCCTACACCCCAACCCTGGGCATAAACAGCTTCAGGCAATATTTTGCTCACAAAGTAGGTATAGATTTAGTAAAAAACGGCTACGATGAAACTGAAAAACATATAGAAAAAATAAAAAAACTTATTAAATAATTAAAAAATCACCATAACTGGTGATTTTTTAATTATTTAATTTTATTCTAAAACTCCATCGACTGCAAAATTTCATCAAATCTATCTCCCCTACCACGAACGAATAATTTACTTCTACCCTCACCAATTTCAACTGCTTCTAAAATTTCTTCCTCTTCACCAAATGGATTATCCACATAACGCACGGCTTTTTTTCCACCCAATTCAAATTCTGTCAAAGACTCTTCAGACATCACTTTACTACCCTCTACTCCCACTGCTGAAATCATAAAGTATTCATTGTTGTCCTCTTTATTTCTAAATACAACTACATTATCATCATGCTCTGTCATCCAACTAACCGGATAATCAATCATAAAATCTGCAAAGCCGATCTCATGATAAGTTACCACTTGAGCTTTGAATAATTTATCTTTAAGTTCCATTGCCCTCTCACGAATCTGAGCTGGACTAATTTCTAAAGTTTCATTTGTCTTATCCAAATCTTGCAAAGCTTGATTGGTACAACCTGCACCAAGAGCCACTAAAGAAATTCCAATTAACCCCACAGCTACGACTAGACTCAAAAACTTTCCACTAGTCTTTTTACCTTTCCTTCCTAAAGTCTTTTCGGCATAGGCAATGCGCTGACGAGTTGAAACAACCGTATCAGGATTGAGAGAAATGCTATCAATGCCTTCACGTACCAAAAACTCAGCAAATTCTGGATAGTCACTTGGCGCCTGTCCACAAATACCAACTTTGCGTTTGTGTTTATGAGCTACTTTTATCACACCACGAATAAGTTCTTTGACAGCTTTATTTTTTTCATCGTAAATATGGCTAACCAACGTTGAATCTCTATCTACACCAAGAGTAAGTTGGGTCAAATCATTGGAACCAATAGAAAACCCGTCAAAAATCTTGGCAAAATCTTCTGCCAAAATGACATTGGAAGGAATCTCGCACATGACATAGACTTGCAAACCATTTTTACCGCGCTCAAGGCCGAATTCTTTCATAGTTTCCAAAACCTTTTTGCCTTCCTCTGGGGTACGACAAAATGGCACCATGACAATTACATTATCAAGTCCCCATTCATTGCGCACTTTTTTAATTGCATCACATTCAAGTTTGAAAGCTTTTTTATATTCTTTTGAATAATAACGAGAAGCTCCACGCCAACCAAGCATAGGATTTTCTTCTTTTGGTTCAAACTCTTTTCCACCAATCAGGGTGGCATATTCATTGGTTTTAAAATCTGACAAACGTACTATTACATCATTTTTATAACTAGCGGCTGCAATTCTACCAATACCTTCAGCCAATTTATCTACACAATACAATTCTTTCTTTTTGTAACCCCGAGTCATCTCGGCAATTTTTTTCTTGGCAGCTTTATCTTTTAGTTTGTTGTAGTTAAGAAGTGCCAAAGGATGAATACGGATAAAATTGGAAAAAATAAATTCCTCACGAGCCAAACCGACACCATCGTTTGGTAAAAAGGACAAAGCAAAAGCATTGTCAGGATCACCCACATTCATCATAATTTTTGTCTTGGTTTTGGCAACTTGCTTTATTTCTGTCTTTTTCACCTCAAATGGCAAAATATCATTGTAGACATAACCCTCATCGCCCTGTGCACACGACACAGTCACCTTTCTACCGGTTTTTATGGCTTTTCTGGCTCCACTAGCCCCCACGAGACATGGAACGCCTAATTCGCGTGAAACAATGGCTGCATGACTAGTTTTACCACCCTGTTCTGTCACAATCGCACTGGCCATTCTCATAATTGGCTCCCAATCGGGATCTGTAATGCGTGTAACCAAAACTTCACCTGGTTTAAAGCTTTTCATCTGTCTTGGATTTTCAATTACACGAGCTTTGCCCGCACCAATCTTTTGTCCCACAGATATACCCTGAACCAAAACCTTACTTTTTTTCTTTAAAATATATGTCTCAATCACACTATGTGTGGCCTGTGCTTTTACTGTTTCTGGACGAGCCTGCACAATATATAACTTTCCGGTCCTACCATCTTTGGCCCATTCGATATCTTGAGACTTACCATAATGCTCTTCTATCATTACACCCCATTTTGAAAGCTGTATCACATCATTGTCTGAAATAGCAAACTTATTTCTATCACCCTGCTTCACGCTCATTTGCTTAGTACCTTTTGTCTTTCCATAAACAAGCTTTACTTCTTTACTTCCAAGAATCCGACTAATAATTGCTTTTTTACCTTTTTTCATTCCTTCTTTAAAAACATAATACTGATCTGGTGTCACTCTTCCTTTTACAACATACTCACCTAGACCATAAGCTGCGTTAATTAGAACAACACCTTTGAAACCAGATTCGGTATCAAGGGTAAACAAAACACCAGATGAACCAACATCCGAACGCACCATCTGCTGAATAGTGACAGACAGGGCCACCTGCATATGATCAAAACCTTTTTGTTCACGGTATGAAATTGCTCTATCTGTAAAAAGTGAAGCTACACATTTTTTTACAGCAAGAAGTAAGTCTTTCTCCCCCACTACATTGAGATAAGTTTCTTGTTGTCCAGCAAAACTAGCATCTGGCAAATCCTCGGCAGTAGCAGAAGACCTAACCGCCACAGAAATATTTTTAGTTTTATTTTGAGAGGATAATTTTTTATATTCAACAACAATTTCACGCTCCAAACTTTTTGGGAAACTAGAACCTAAAATATGTTTTCTAATTTTGCTACCAACTTGGTGCAACTTTCTAACATCATTAACATCTAAATTTTTCAATTCTTTTTTCAACTTGTCTTCCAATTTTGCGTACTTTAAAAATTCCCAATAAGCAAAAGCAGAAATGGCAAAACCATTTGGAACACTGATACCTTTTTTTGTGAGCTTTGAATACATCTCACCCAAGCTGGCGTTTTTTCCACCAACCAAAGGTACATCTTTTATTCCGATTTCAGAAAACCAAAGAATATTTTTATTCTCTCTTTTTTGTTTATTTATCTTTTTTGTTTTAGAAGCCATAATTCCCTTTTTTTAAGTGTTATACATTATAGCATGTTCCAGACTAATTTTCAAAAACATGAGAATAAGGGGTGGAAAAAGAAAACTTGATTTTTTTACTGTTTTGTGAGATAAATAATCTAGGTTAGAATAACAACGATGCACCCGAGAGGCGCAGAAAGGTTATGACATGAGACCTACAAACACATACTACGTAGCAAACGATCCCAAAAAACATGCTACTGATGTCGCAGATCCTGGTGGTTTAGCTTCACTTAGCCACCGCATCAGCCCTGCTCAGTTCAACAGAGACTGGGCGGATGTGGTGAGGGATATACGTTCACGGCCTCCCATGAGTGCTCGTAGAGTACGTAGCCCACTCGAATTCGCCTGGAGCGACAGAACCTGGCCAACAGAATAACGATGCACCCGAGAGGTGCTTGGGAAAGGGACTTACCTATGTGTCAAGAACCTACCAAAGAGAACTGGGGGATGATGATCCCCCTCGGAATGATTGCCTTCGTTCTTATCGCACTCGGACTCCTCATCTTTCTCTGGGGAGGTTCAGCTAGATGAATCTCTGATGCAGAAAAAACCCCCGACCCAACCTACCACGACTTCATGTTTTACCCCACCTTCCGCCCCTTCCCCATTCTTTATAAAAATTTGTAAAGAGTGATACGAGCGGATGGTGAAGAATTAAAAAATACCCCGATAATATCGGGGTATTTTTTGTTTATTTAATCCTGAACCCTAAAAGAGGTGAAGGATCCCGATGTTGTCAATTTTATTTTGGATTAAATTTAAACGCAATGTCGGAATAAAAATTAATTATTATTTTATAGTTCGTGCATTTTAGACGGGATTCTTCGTCGCCTTTGGGCTCCTCAGAATTTATCACTCGACTTCCCGCACTTCCAACAAATTTACATTCCCAGCGTGACCAACTGGCTCCCCTGCCACTACAATAATTTTATCTCCTACTACAACAACTTTCATTTTTTTGAGCTGGGCCACCGAACGCTCTACTAATTCCTCTATACTTTTACAAGGTAAAAGCTTGAACGGTATTACCCCCCAGCTTAAATTTATTTGATGTCTTACTCGTTCACTATCAGTCCCCACTACAATTGGCAACTCTGGACGATTGCGAGAAATAAGCCGACCAGTCTCACCAGATATAGAAGCTGATAATATCACCTTGGCTCCAACATCTTCTGCAAGCTCACGTGACAACCGACTAATGACATCATCTACTTTTTTCCTATTTTCAAAATGTTCACGCATGACCAGGTCATCGTAAACTGAAGCCTCAGCCTTTTCAATTATTTCTGACATTTTTTTGACTGTTTCGGCCGGATATTTTCCCGCTGCAGTTTCATTGGAAAGCATAACTGCATCAGTATGGTCAATCACAGCATTGGCCACATCTGACACCTCAGCTCTAGTCGGACGAGGATTATTTTGCATAGAGTCTAGCATCTGTGTAGCCACGATTACAGGCTTGGCAGCAAGTAAGCTCATATCAATAAGTTTCTTTTGTACAAGTGGTACATCTTCCGCTGGAATCTCAATCCCCAGATCCCCTCTCGCCACCATAATTCCATCTGCCACTTCCAAAATTTCTTTTATATTTTTAACAGCGTCAAAACGTTCTATCTTAGCAATTATTTTTATTGGCTGATTTGTTTTTATTTTCAAATCTTGCTCGTATTGTTTTATCAAATAACGCACATCCAAAATATCTTTTGCATTCATAACAAAAGACAAAGCTACTAAATCTACCTCGTGTTCTACTCCAAAACGCAAATCTTGTTTATCTTTTTCAGTTAGAGCACTAACTGTCAATTTTGAATCAGGAATATTAATACCTTTGTGTGATGTCAAAATACCACCAACAACAACTTCGGCACTAATCTCTGTACCAGAAATTCTGACTATTTTAGCTTCTATCTTGCCATCATCCAACAACAAACGTTCCCCTTTCTTTACATACTGGTGTAGATCATCATAATCAATAGGAATAAATTCATTTTCATAATCCATTAGACTTGTATCAAATCTAATCATCTGTGATTCTTTTAACCCTACCCCTTTATCTGGTAAAAGACCAACCCTAATCTTAGGACCCTGCAAATCCTGCATGATAGCAACAGGCTCACCAGTTTTTTCAGACACAGCACGAATTTTTTCTATCAAGGCCTGATGTCCTTCGTGTGTACCATGAGAGAAATTCAGACGAGCAACATTCATACCATTTTTGACCATTTTGGTAATAATTGGAATAGACTCTGAAGATGGACCGAGAGTACAAACAATTTTAGTACGTTTTTTCATAAATTTATCTAGAAATTATAAAGATATTATAACATCTTATATTCAATAAAAAAAGCCCCTTTTCAGAGGCTTTCTATTCTTATTTACTCCATAAACCCACCAGCCTGTATCTGCCACAGCTTCTTGTACAAACCACTTGGTTTTTTTATAAGACTTTTGTGAGTACCATCTTCCACAATTTTACCCCGATCAATTACCAAAATTCTATCCATCTTCATAATAGTAGACAAACGATGAGCTACCACGATCACAGTCTTACTTCTCATTAAATTATCGAGAGCGTCTTGAATAAAACTCTCTGATTCTGAATCTAAACTAGAAGTTGCTTCATCAAGCACAAGAATAGGAGCATTACGCAAGATTGCTCTAGCAATAGCCACACGCTGTCTCTCTCCACCAGAAAGCTTTACCCCACGTTCACCCACATATGTCTCATAACCTTCAGTAAAATCTTTTATAAACTCGTGACAATGAGCTAACTTGGCTGCTTCTTTTACTTCTTCATCACTTGCTTCTGGCTTGCCATAGCGGATATTTTCCATAAGAGTTCTATGAAAAAGAATTGGATCTTGTGGTACCAAACTAATATTTTGCCACAGACTATCTTGAGTGACATTTTTTATTCTTTGTCCATCCACCAAAATCTTTCCTTTGGTAGTTTCATGTTGACGCAAAAGTAATTTTACTACAGTAGACTTCCCTGCTCCAGACGGACCAACCAAAGCAATTTTTTGTCCTGGTTTTATAATTAGGTTGAATTTTTTAATAATTTTTCTAGTCTTATTATAATAAAAATCCATATCGACAAATTCAATCTTGCCTTTTTTGACTTCCAAATCTTTAGCACTTTTGGAATCTACTATTCCATGCGAAGTTTCAAGAATTTCTGTCATTTCTTCAGCGTCGGCCAAATCTCTATAGATGTTACGCAACACTCTACCAAAATCCCAAATCTTCATAAAAACTATCAGTACATAACTCTGGAGTAATACAAAATCACCGACAGTGAACTTGCCCACTTCCCACAACTTGATAGCTAGATAAAAAATTCCAACCTCAAGACCAATCATAAGAAAACCTTGTAAGGCTTCGAAATAATTACTCAAATTCCAAGTAAACTTTTGTAAATATCTTAAGTTATCATTCACTTTTGTAAATAACTTTGTTTCACGATTAAAACCATTGAAAAGTTTTACGTTGGTATGATTGGTTATTGTATCTGCCAAAACTCTAGTCACTTTTGTCTCTGCTTCTGCTCTTTGTATATCATATTTCAATTTATATCTAATAAAAAACCAATTCACAAACATAAAAACAACTAACCAAACCACAATAGTCAAGCCGATAGTTAGATTCTTCCACAACAAAACAGAGATGATAACGCTTAGATTTACAAACAAAGGAATTAGATTCCATGTAAACTTATCAGCCAGACCTTCAAACGATCTCACAAATCTATTAACTCTTTTTACCAAAGAACCAACAAAATTATCATTAAAATAAGAGAATGAATGTTTATGTAAATATTTGAAACAAGTAACTGCCAAATCAGCCATTATCTTACTCTGAAAATGTGTTGCCAAAAAAGTAGCCAAGCGCCAGAATGCCCACTGAATAAATTCTACTAACAATATCATCATTAGTATACCAATCAAAGCTTTTACTACAATATCCGTTTGTTCCCCACTTACCAAAATATCAAAGAATTTTTTAAAATAAAGAGGTACTACCACATTACTTACAGCCGCACCTACCAAACCAACGGCCATAAAAAACCCAGAAATTTTATATTTCTTTGTATGTTGCCAATAGTATTGAATTGTCTTTTTTGTATTGTTTTTCATAGATTTATATAACAAAAAACCCTCCTCTCCTTAAGGTACTGCACAATTCGATAGTTTTCTCTAGTATAGAAGACGTGAAAAGTACAAAAATGTTACAAAAAAATAGAGACACAATTAATCGCATCTCTACTACATATTTATTAATATACATTATTTAATCCCCAAACTCTCCAAAAGACCCTCTAGTTGGCTACCGGAAACTTGGGACAAGACTTCATTAACCTGTCCATTAGCCCCACCACCAAAAGGAATACTGCCCACCAAATTAGAATATTGATTTATTAAATCTTTCAAAATTGGAGGTAGATAAATCAAAGCCAAAATGATTGGAGCAATTATTATAAGCAATTTTAGATAGCCAACAATAATCATCCAATCCAGACGACGTTTTATTTTTTTATTTTGTTCATAAATAACCTGAGACCACTTAATATTTTTTTCTATCAACTCTTTCAAAGAATCCGTATTATGATTGACATTGATATTAACCCCTTTGACTTCTTCTACTTTTGGTGGTTCTTGGTCGTCAGTCGTGATTTTTTCTTTTTTCATAAATGCAAAATTTAAAATTATTTTTTCTTGCGTTTGGATTCTAGAGAACTTATTTCTTTTTGAAATTTTGTTACGTCTTCAAAAGCACGATAAATAGAAGCAAAACGAATATAAGCAATCTTATCAAACTTACGTAGATGTTTCATAATAATTTCACCTACTTCTTTACTGGTAATTTCACGTTTTTTCTTTTTTTGAATATCACGTTCAATCGCGTGAATCATACGATCAAATTTTTCTTGAGTGTATGGTCGTTTTGTCAATGAACGCAAAATTCCACCCTCTAGTTTATTGCGAGAATAGGCTTCACGTCGCCCATCACTTTTTACAACCACTATATCCAAAAGTTCAGTCTCTTCTAAAGTAGAAAATCTGTATGCACACTTGATACACTCACGACGACGACGCACCGTCATCCCATCTTGAGAAAGGCGTGAATCAATCACCTTAGTTTCTTTTGAATGGCAAACTGGACAATACATAACACTACATCACTTTAACACTAAAGCACCTAAGCACTTTATTTAAAATTTTACAAACATATACCTACAGTATACCAATTCTTTTCTAAAAAATAAACCCCCCATCGGGAGTTTAATTTTAGTGCTATTGTGCTTTAGTGTTAAAGTGCTAAAGTGAATATTTACATCCCCATCTTCTTGCGAATAAAAGCTGGGATCTCTAAATCATCCTCATCTTTTTTATCTTCTTTTTTTGGTGGCCCAATTTCTATATTACCATTACCAATACCAACAGGTTTTGATTTAAAACCAGGTTTTTCTACTTCTTCAACTTCTTCTTCCTCTACTTTTTTCTTGGCAAAATTACCACCTGAATAAAAATTCTTTCCGCTGCTAAAAAATGATTTTGGTTCATCTTCTGAAGCAGTTGAGATATGTCTGTTGTCATCATCAAAACCAGTTGCCACCACTGTTATTCTCATTTCATCTCCCAGACTTTCATCAATCACAGCACCAAAAATAACTTTGGCACTATCATCAGCAGAAGCAGTAATTACCTTGGCTGCTTCGGCCACTTCTTGCATGGCCAAATCTTTACCACCAGTGACAGTGAAAAGGATACCACGAGCACCATCAATTGAAAGCTCGAGTAGCGGACTAGAAATTGCCATCTGGGCAGCCTCTGCCGCTCTATTATCTCCCTTGGCCTGACCAATACCCATCAAGGCCGAACCAGTATCTTTCATGATAGCTTTGACATCAGCAAAGTCAACATTGATCATACCAGGCACAGTAATGAGCTCAGAAATTCCTTGCACACCTTGTCTGAGTACATCATCAACAATTTTGAAAGCATCTAGTAAACTAGTTTTTTTATCAATAATTTGTAATACTCTGTCATTGGGAATAGTGATAATAGTATCCACATTTCTTACCAATTTTTCATAAGCAGCCTCTGCAATATTATTTCTTTGTGGTCCTTCAAAAGAAAAAGGTTTTGTCACAACTGCTACTGTAAGTGCCCCAACTTCACGAGCAATTTCAGCTACCACAGGACTGGCTCCAGAACCAGTACCACCACCCAAACCACAAGTTAGAAATACCATATCACTACCTTCCAAAGCTTCACGAATTTCATTTTGGGCTTCCTCTGCACTACGTTTACCAAGCTCTGGATCCATACCAGCTCCCAACCCACGAGTGACAGTCTTACCAATATGAATCTTGTGAGGAGCACTATTGTGATGGAGAGCCTGTACATCAGTATTCATAACTACAAAATCAACCCCGCGAATTCCAGTCTTGACCATTCTATCGGTGGCTGACCCACCAGAGCCGCCAATACCTACAACCTTTATCTTAGCGAAAGTTTCGATGTCTGGTTTTATTTTTGGCATATTATTAATGTTATTTGAGTATAAAATGTATTCAGACGTCTATAAATAAAATAAGCGGAGGTTTTCTCCACTTACTATTTTATCGTTTTTAGCCTCTTACGTCAAAGCTTTGATGTGTATAAGTTTTATCCTCAAATTCATAAGAATATATTTCTAAACCTATCAATATTTACAACAAATAAAAAAATACTTTATTTACAAAGTATTTTTAATATATTTGAAAAACTTTTTTAAGGTATCAAGGTATCAAAGATTTAAACCAGCCCCGCACTTGTCCAGAAACCTTATCAACAGACTTTAGATGCCTATTTTTAGACTTACCACCTTGTTGTAAATTGGAACCCCACTTTACCAAACCAATAGCTGTCACAAAAGATAAATCATTAACCTTTTCGGTAATACTACTAACACCCAAAGGATAACCCAATGAAGCTGGTAGTTGCATCCTATCTTTTGTGAGCTCGACTAAACCGCTAATTTTTGCACCACCACCAGTAAAGACAACTCCAGCCGGCAAAAGGCCACTACGTTCAATAGTTTGTAATTCGGCATTTACTTTTGATAAAATTTCTTCCATTCTAGCTTCAACAATTTCAGCTATATATTTTTTTTCAACCTGTTCTTCTAATTCTCCACCGACACTAGAAAGATCTATTTTTTCTTTTTTAGAAATATTTTTTGAAACACAATGACCATATTCCAATTTAACTTTTTCTGCCACATCTATTGAGCTACGCAAACCAATAGCCAAATCATTAGTCACATGTTCAGAACCAATTGGCAGAACAGCAGTGTGCACAATATCACCTTCTTCGTAAACAATTACACTGGTTGTGGCCCCACCAATATTTACCACTGTCACACCAAGTTCTTTTTGCCTTGAAGTAACAACAGCTTCTCCAACAGCCAAAGCTGATAAGACGAGATCATCAATATCAATGCCGGTGCGATAAACTACTTTGGTCAAATTTTTTATATGTTGAGTTACACCTTGAATGATTTGAGTCTCTACTTCCAAACGAATACCAGTCATTCCTACAGGATCCTTTACTCCCGTTTGTCCATCCACTGTAAAAGTACGTGGTAAGACATGTAAGATTTCATAATTAAGCGGAGTAGCAATTGTTCTGGCGGCTTCTACAGCTCTCTCTACATCTTCACCAGATATTTCTCCGTCAGACTTGGCGACAGCTATAACACCCTTGCTTTCTTGGGAAGCTACATGAGTACCAGATATACCCACCCAAGCATGTTCTATTGGTACACCAATAAGACGCTCAACTTTTTCCAAAACATTTGAGACAGAAGAAACACACTCTTCAATACTAGAAACCACCCCTTTACTGACACCCTCAGTAGGGACTTCTACGGCACCGATTATTTGCAATTCGCCATTTCCATTTCCATGATAAACTTGCTGACCTACTGCAATCCTAATAGCCGTCGAGCCAATATCGAGTCCTGTGATTAATTCAACTTTATTTTTATTACCTGCCATACTATCTCTATTTTTTGTAATTTTGTATATTTGTTGCTAGTTTACCACAATTTGTTATATAGCTCAATAAAATGAGGCCAGAATATTATAAGACCTATTATCAATGCCCCTATGGATGCTAAAAAAACCATCCCTGCCATAATATGTTTTACCAACATAATTTGATCAGATAGACGAGGCTTTACCACATCGGAAAGTCTTTCAACTGCACTATTTAATAATTCTAAAATTAAAACTAATAATATTAACAAAAATATAACGATCATTTCTGCCCGAGAAAGCTCAAATAGCCAGACAAAAAATAATACTAAAACAGAAGCATAAATTTGCAAACGAAAATTTTGTTCATGTACAAAAACATAAATCACCCCTTTGGTAGCCTCAGCAAAACTTTTTGATAACCTCTTTATTTGCATACTTTTTTTAAAATTTGTTCTTGTATTTCGAACATTTTATTTGCTTCTGTTTTTTTAATATGATCATGACCAATCAAATGTAATATTCCATGGACCATCATCCTGGACAACTCGTATTTATAGGAAAAATCGTATTTCTTGGCTTGTCTCTTTACTTGGGGTACACAGATGAATATATCACCCAAATCGTTGCTGTGAGGCATTTTTTGCCCTTCCTGAGCACAAAAAGACAACACATCGGTCACCTTATCCTTCTTTCTATAAATCCGGTTTAAACTCTTTATTTTGTCTTCTCCTACAAAATTAATACTAATGGATTTATCCATTTTTTTCAAACTTTTCAAAATCTCTTCCACTTTTTTTTTAACCCAAATTAAGCTCACCTCCTTATTTTTTACAGAGCTATTTATAACTAAATCCATATAATTTAAGTAGAAGTCACAGCCTCCTCTTCCACCTCGTCAAAGACAGGAGCTTCTGGTAAAACAGCTTGTTCTGGAATACCTATTAAAGTCTTACTTGGTCTAAAACTTTGCAACATCATTTCCATGGTTTGTCGATATGGTATATAGCCAGTCACACCCGGATGGTATATCAAAGTATAAATTTGTTGTCCCCTTATAAAATACCCCACCAAACCGTCTTTCCTCTTGTACCCTTGTTCAGCAAAACGACTTTCAAAAGAAATTAAATCAGTAAAAAATTGCCCTTCGGCCTTACGCCCAAACCAATTAGTGAAACTTTCGCCTTCATTCATTTTATAAACCAAAACCTCAACATAATCTCCAGTAATAGAACTAAATAAAACTTCCCGAGCTTCTGTATCAACGGTTCCCTCTTTCCAAGCAATCGGATAATAGAGTCTATAACCCCAAACTGGATTGACATATTCTTGCACCAGACCAGAGTCAATCAATTTTACTGGTGCTACTCCACTTGGATTGTACAGGTTTCCAAGTTCTTGTCCATCATAATAACCATCGGAGTCTGTATCCCATATCCCGGTGTCAGTATTATAATTTTCTTCTTCAATATCTGTCAAAGAATCATTATCAGTATCTACGCTATTGGTCAAAATTATTCGAGGGAATTCTATAATTTTATCTTCAAAAGAGATGAGAGATTCTACCACTTCTGGCTCTTCTACTACTTCCAGTATTACTTCTTCTGGCTGAACTTCAACTTCTTCTGGCTCTTCTACTACTTCCAGTATTACTTCTTCTGGCTGAACTTCAACTTCTGGAATTATTATTTCCTCTACCACAACTTCTTCTACAACTTCTTCCTTTAGCCCCAACAAACCAGCCTGATTCAAATAATACCAAGTAATAATACCAATAGCCGCCACAAAAATCACTCCAAGCAAGATATATAAAAATATTTTACTCTTAAAAAATCCAAATATTCCGGAAAAACCTGCACCATTTGTTTTGATAGGTCTATCCATTTTAATATTTTTTTTGTCTTGACCATAATGAACTACAGGATCTTTGGTACCATAAAATTCCTCTGGAATTACAGATGCACCTGCCAAAGGTTTAGTTTCAGACTTTATTTGTTTTTTAGTAAAAAAACCCATAATTATAGTTCTTCTGGTGGAATTTCAAAAAGCTTACCTTCTCCCGTTGGATTATAACCATTTTTAATTTCAGCTCCATCCAAAAAAGTATCACCATCAGTATCAGGATTTAAAGGATTCGTTTTCCAAATAGTCACTTCATCACCATCACTAAGCTCGTCACCATCACTATCCCAATTATTTGGGTCGGTCCCAATACTAACCTCCCTGTCATCATCTAAACCATCGACATCTTTATCAATTGGCTGTCCAAATAAAACTTGTTCATCAACAATATCTTGAATTATTTCTTGATTATCAAATTCTGGTTGTTCTATCTCCCCCACCACCTCTTCAGGTAAAACTAAATTATTTTCAACAAAAGGCTCTTCTTCTACAAAAAGATTTTCTTCTGGCATAAAAATGTCTGGTGTAGTTACAAATACATCCTCTGGCTGACTACTAGTATTTATAAAAGAACTATAAATCCACCAACCACCGCCACCAACAATCACAACCACCACCAAAGCCACTACAATTCTAACAATCCCCTTACCAATAGCTGGTTCTTTTATTTTATAGATATCATTTGGTTGAGCTGGTGTGCCAGGAACATTAGGCAGATCATCATTCATACCAATCTGAGGAGCGGCCGATGGAGGAGGAATAATTTCATTTTGCTCTAACACAGATGGTTCTTCTACTTTGGACACTTCTACTCGTGCTTGACCATCATTCTCTACTTTAGGTTTTAAAATACCTGCCCCAACAGCAGATGGAACCTGTGGCTCTGCGGGCATAGCAGAAACTGGATTATCAGGTGTACTTACATCTTTATCCACACCAGCAAACATATCTTCCGGTTCGCCTATAGGAAGATTATTTGGTACACCAGCCGGTTGTGGATTGTTGTTTTGATCGTCGAACATAAGTTTTTTGTTAATCCCGAGCAGGGCGAGGGATCCCTTTCCTGTATATCAAATATTGGATATTATCCTAATTATCACACAAACAAAGAATTTTGTCCTGCCATTTTGGGTTAAAATATTAATTAATTTTTATTTCTTAATTACTCAATTACTAATTTTCAAAAAAACACTGATGCTATAGCACTAATTACTTTTTTATTTAATGCAAAGTTCATGACTTAAAAAGGGATTCCTCATTTCTTACAGAATTCGGAATTACGAACTCAGTTTCCCTTCACCAAGTGGATTATATCCATTCATAATCTCAAAAAAATCCCAATAACCATCTCCATCTGTATCTGCTTTGGTAGGATCAGTCCCCCACCTATCTATTTCCTCCTTATCACCAATTCCATCACCATCGGTATCAAAATTATGAGTACTCAAACCCAGAGCTTCTTCCTCAACATCTAAAATTCCATCTCTATCCTGATCATCTTTAAACTTGTCTAACTTTTTATCTTCTGGGAGAAACCCAGTATTATCAACTGGTTCCATAACTTTCTCTATTTGTTCATCTGTTTTATCTATGACAGATTCAACTTTTTCTTTATCATTTCTGATTACAACAAATACACCCAGAGTGATCACTGTGACTAATACAACTAAAATTATTATTATTTTTTTCATAAAAATTAATTTTCTGGTTCTGGAGCACAATTCTCCGTATAGGACATATATTCTAAAACATCGCAAAATCCAGTAGCTATTTTCCCATCATCATACACCCTATACACCCCCGCATCTTCTATAAGATCAAAACTTGCGTCCATCTTTTTAACTTTTTCTATTTGATATTTACCCTTAACCTTTTTTATATTAAAGGCATGCCAGTAATAAGCACCTCTATTTATTTTATCAATATTTTCTATATCTTTTATGTTAAAAACATAATCTGGTTCATAGAAAGAATACTCTGGAATTTGCTTTGGGTGGCATTCATATACCTCAACACTAAGACTAGAATTTGGCAAAGAATCTCTCTTCATACCAATAGTTTCATTTTGCAAAGAACTTACAAAAAACGCATAAGTATCTATATCCAGAGAGTACCTAGTATCTATAGTAAATGACTCAATTATACTTTCTTCACCCACAATTTTATCATGAATCATTACTCGAGGATTATCATCTTCATTTTCATAATCACCTTCACAATTTAAGGGCCACCAATAATTATTATGAGTCACTGATTCTTCTCTATAGGAAATTTCATTACAAAAATCTCCAGTGACAAAAGCTTTATAATACATAGCTATGCTAGCGCCCTTATCATTTTCCTCATCACCAGCATCAGCATCAGCATCAGCAAATATATCATTATAAACCATCCCATTATAGACACCCTCTCCTGGTGTCCACCTGACCACCACTCTAAACACACCTTTTGGAACGGCTGGAGACATAATAATCTCATGTTTTATCCCTTCTCTCTCTTCATTAACTTCATAATCAAATAAGTCACCAACATCTTCCAATTTCAAGGTGCTGTCACCCAGTGTGATGTTCTCAGCAAAAGTATTTTGAACATCCGATACTATGGAGAGGTTGGATGGATCATAATGAATATTATTGAAATAACCTAATGAAACTTGTAAACCAATATAATTGAAATATAATTTATATTCGTCAGCACAGTATAAATTAGATTCTAACCTAATTGTATGCAAACCAGATGCATCGTCTACAATCATGGCATCATGATGTAAATTATATAAAGCAGGGGCCAAGAGCCTTAAAGCAATGAAAGGATTACCCAAACCAGACCTATACAAACCAACAGAATATTTATCATTTACAAAAGCAAAACTAGAACTGGACATAGGATTCAACAATGATAGATAAGGTGTAGCTCCAAAATCAGAATAAGCCGGTAAAACTCCACAGGTCACACAATTATCAATAATCTTGCAGTTATCTTCATTACAAGTTTTTTCACCTTTATCTGGACACATACCCACATAATCTATTTCTGGATCACATTGCTCATAATCATCTTGCAATATACCGTCCCCACAATAACCACCATCCACAGTATAAACTTCGCCACAGTCATTGGAACAGTAGGAACAGACTTCGCCATAGGCTGTTGGGGTACATTTTTTACCATTTTCACTACCTTTGTCACAAACCTCGTTAACACCCTTATCATTTGGGGTCTCAATGACACCATTACCACAAAAACCACCAATATATTCGTCTGGATTTACCAAATCCCCAGTATACACACCATCACAGACTATTTTATAAGGAAAGGTTTCAATATCATCTGGTATGATTTCATCTAGAACAACTTCACAACTACTATTATACTCAGTATCAGCGTAAGTAATTTCGTAAAAACTGCCGAGAACCAATACCTTTACTGCCTCACAATTTAAATCATAAGCCCTACAAATTTGCTTACCCGTAGTAGAATCTTTACATTCGGATATCACTGGGGCATTTATTATATAATTAGTTAAATTTGCACCTTCATTAATAAATATATTTGTTTTGACGTCAGCTTCAGAAATATTAACTAGAGGATATTTATTTTTACAAACTATATTTTCTTTTTGACAAGCACCACTACAGCCATCAAAATTATTATCATTCCCATCATCACATTCTTCTCCATGAGAACCATCCAAAATACCATCTCCGCAATAACTTCCATAACTCTGACAATCCCATGAACAAGATTCCTCTTTATCTATATCATAATTTTTAGGCAAATTTAAACAAGTATTTTCCCCATCATTCTTAAGATCAGCAATATGAGACTTACTAAAAATAGTCCTTATATCATCCAAAGTGGTTTGTGTTTGATAAATAAAATTAACATCAACCCCAGCAACGGGTATAGTAGCATACTTACAATCATCAGCAGAATCACAAACTATATCCCAATCATTTGAACAGCGACTAACATAATTAGTACAAATTTTCTCTGCTTCAAAATCAATTTTACGATAAAAATATTCTAATTCATTTATAAAATTACAATCGTCAATACAAAGATTATAATCAGAATTACACTGTGCTTGAGTATACTCTCCGCCAGCAGCTATGTCAGCATAACAAATATTCTTATTAGAAGTACAGGTATTTTTACATATACAAGCACCATCACAATCGATATCACATTTATCTCCGACACCATCGAAATCAGAATCAAATTGATTGGAATTAGAAACGTCAGGGCAATTATCAATGTCATTATCCACACCATCAGAATCCACATCATCCAAATCTGGAGGATCTATTTCTCCAGGATTAGGATCGCAAGTGTCTCCCCAACCGTCCCCATCAGAATCAAGCTGGTCAGGATTACGATTTTCTAAAATACTAGCACCAGTACAGTTATCAACATCGTCGGCTACTCCATCTTCATCACCATCAAAAACACAAACATCCTCACGACAAACACCGTAACCTTCCCAACCACAACCACAAGAATTACCACAACCATCATCTCCACAATAATAAACATCACTACATTCTGGAGTACAACCATTCTCATTTAGACAAGTTTGAATGCACCCAGGCAAAACTTGATCTTCACAGTCTGAAATATTCATATATTCATCCTCCACACAATCAATAAAACCAGCGCTAGCCCGACATTCTATTTCACATTCACTAGAAGTCATAGCAGCATAAACAACGTTAGTTGTTTTCTGTAAAAAAGAATTTAATAATTGATTTATTTTGTCAGCTAAACCTAAATTGACGTACTGATTATAAGAAGCAAAAACAAACTGATCTTGCAAAGGCAAGGTAGCCACACCATAGAGACCTTCGATAACTACTT
>CAZRUM010000009.1:0-32459 GCA_964603435.1 uncultured Gammaproteobacteria bacterium
AAGCCATCCATCTCAACTAAAATTTGATTTAAAGTTTGTTCACGTTCATCATGCCCACCACCAACACCAGTTCCACGACGACGCCCTACCGCATCAATCTCATCAATAAATATAATTGCTGGCGCTGCTTTTTGTGCTTTTGTAAATAAATCTCGTACTCTGGAAGCACCAACACCCACAAACATTTCTACAAATTCACTCCCTGACATATGGAAAAATGGAACTCCTGCTTCACCTGACACCGATTTAGCAAGCAAAGTTTTACCAGTACCCGGAGCACCAGTAAGCAACACTCCTTTAGGAATCTTTGCCCCCATCGCCACAAACTTTTTAGGATTTCTTAAAAAATCTACAATCTCTTCTAGCTCTTCTTTTGCTTCTTTAGCACCAGCTACATCTTTAAAAGTTTTTTTATCTTTTCCTTCTGGTTTATTTTGTTTGGCAGTACTCTGACCAAAACCCATGGCTTTATTATTCATACCCTGCACTTGGCGAGTCATGAAAAATATAATTCCCACAATTAATATAATAGGAAACATGATTGGTAAAAGCAATCCTAACCAATGATCTAAACCAGACTCAGCTTTAATCTTTACATCTACTGTTCTTAATCTTTCTGAATCAACTCCGTAATCTGTCATTAGTTCGGTAAAAGACTGTCCAAACTCTTTTTTAATTTCAAGCTTTGCTTCATTATCATTAAATAAAGTAACAAGTATAATATCACCCTCTACTATTACTTCTTTTACTTCCTCATTATTTATTTTCTGTACCAAGGTATTTAGACCTACTTCTTCTGGTTTTTCTACACCCAGATCAGCCAAACTAAACAAAGCTACGATCAAAATCATAACGGCAAAGACAATGGCAAAATTCTTAATTAGATTCTTCATAAAACATTAATTTAAACAGATTAGACAACTGCCTAATGGCAGGATTCCACTGATATATTAGTACGGCTAAGTATAGGGGAAAACCGCCCTTTTGTCAATAATGGATAATTTGCTTTACATGCTTGACAAAAGCCTCTTTTCATGATATACTTCTGTGTTATAAAATAATGGAAAATCGTGCTAATTTTTAACACTATTTACCTATTTTTGTAGCTGAGCGTTATTTACAATATATGAGAGTAATCAAGAGCTATTACCCTATATGTTTAGGATATTAATCCTAGATAAATATGGTATATAGCTCTTGGAAACCCCAGATTTGCGACATGCTGTTGTATCTCTGGAAGAGAGCATTTCGCGAATAGCGAAAGGAATTTATAATGGCAAACTACCCGCGAGAATTCTGGGTCAGTGCGACCGATCGCATCAACCACGTAAGGAAGGCTACCGCCTACGTCAAGGGGGAGCTAGATACCTCCGACCTCAAGGTGGTGGTAATCTCGACCCAGGATGACCAGGCGATGTCCAGCGCTCTAATCTTCGCCCACCTCATGAAAAGAGCTGGTATCGAGACCGTCGACATCATCTTCGATGACACCCTCGATCTCAATCCTTCTGGGACCACCCTGAACAACGCCATGAACGAATTCGACGCTCTCTACCCCGGCGTCGCCAAGGTGATGTTCTGCAACGACAACCACATGATCGCCCAGGGTGTCGATTCGCGAACCCGTGGTGAAATCCCGATCGGGACATCATTTGGTCCCGGCTCCGTCTTCTACGTCTTCCTGCACGACTACAGAGGTCAGATTGGGTGGGGCATCGACAGCTATGACCCGAATGACCCCGACAACCACTAGACACGAACCCCACCCCAACCCTCGCTCTCATCTGCAAATAACCTCACCCCGCGACGTCCATCTGAGTCTCCCCGACCCAGACGACGCCGCCCTGCCTAAGGACTTTTCCCCACCTCCGCTTCCTCCACCGCTAAAGCTATGGAGGACGAGAAAGCTATGGTGGATAAATAAAAGTTTTTAGGCAAATAAAAAATCCCGTTTTTGACGGGATTTTTTAATCTTTAAATCTTCTAATCTTCAGTTTTTATTCCTCAGTCTTTTCAATCTTTTCTTCTTTCTTTTCCTCTTTCACTTCTTCTTTAGCAGGAGCCTCTTCTACTTTTTCTACTTCTTCTTTCTTTTCAGCTTCGGCTTCAGCTTTTTTCTCTGCTTTAGCAGCTTTTTTCTCTTCTACTTTGCCCTTTACACCTTCTAGTTTTAGACCAAGACGATGTTCAGATGGTTCAATAGAGATAATTTCAAACTTGTGAGTAGAGCCCACTGGAAATTTTTCTTTTACTTGAGTATTGTTGAAGCTAGGATCGTCAGATAGCTCTGTAATATGAGCCAAACCATGGATATCTTCGTCTAGTTTTACCATCAATCCAAATGGTTCTGATTTATGAACCTTACCTTCTACAATCTGACCTGCTTTGTATTTATCTTTTACACTCTTCCATGGGTCATCTACCAAGCGTTTTATAGATAAATAGATTTTTGATTTATTAAGATCAATGATTTGAGCTTTTACTCTATCACCAACTTTCAAAATATCTTTTGGATGGTCAATTCTCTGCCACACAATTTCTGAAATATGAACCAAGCCTTCTAGACCTTCGCCAAATTTCACAAAAGCACCAAATGAAGTCAAAGCACTTACTTCACCCTCGACAATATCACCGATACTATAAGAATCAAGTACGGCTTTTTGATCATCTTCCCAAACTTCTTTTTCTGAGACGATTAATTTTTCTTGTTTTTCATCGGCATCCAAAACTTTTACTTGAAGTTCCATACCAACCAAAGTCTTCAAGTGTTCTAGAATACGATTTTTATCTCCACCAGGAACACGTGGGTAATGATCTGGGTTTAGCTGAGATACTGGCATAAAACCAGAAATAGCATCTACCTGTACCATTAGACCACCTTTGTTAGCATTGGTAACTTTTGCACTGATAGTAATACCATCTTTGGCATAAGTTTCCATTTTGTTCCAGACAATTTGGTGTCCAGCTACACGGAAAGATAACTCCATCTCACCATTTTCATTTTCTCTTTCAAGAATAGTAGCTTCAACCTCATCACCAATTTTGATGTTGTTGAATTCGCTAGACTCAGCAAATAATTCAGTACCACGAACTACACCAGTCATAACACCGTCGATGTCCAAACGGACAGAACCGTTATCAATTGAGATAACATTACCTTTTACTAATTCACCAGCTTTTGGCAATTTAGAAAAGAACTGCTTTAACAGATTGCCGAAATTACTCTCGGCTTGTGTGTCTTCTTGTATCATAGGAATTAAAAAAACGCCTGAATTAAAAATAAATATTACCTAGATTAGTGGCGTAAATCTGCTCTAGGCTCCCCAAAAGGGATTTAAATAGTGGACATACTATATCATAAGATATATATCTTGTCAATAACAACTAAATCCTGAGCGCAGTGAAGGATCCCGTGTCAGGAAATTAAAACAAAGTATTAACTAAAATCCAATCTAAATCCAAAATATAAGTCAAAAACAACGGGATCCTTCGACTCCCCTTCGATAAACTCAGAGTCGCTCAGGATTACTCATCCACACACCTCTAAAACTAGGCTAAGCTAAGCCAAAAAAATGCGACTTATACACACTGTTTTTACCTTGCCATTTTAGGGTAATTGATGTATAATATTGGTGTCAATTTTGACGTTTTATTTTTGATTTTTTAGTTAATTTTATGCATATATCTTGGCTCGGTAACACTGCTTTCAAACTTCAAGTTAAACCTTTTGACAAAGACATAGTTGTAGTAATTGACCCTTACAAACAAGACAAAGGCTCTTTTCCTCGTAGTCTAGCCCCAGATATTGGTCTTTATACTAGGGGGGAAAAAGACTCCATCACCCTTTCTGGTGCTCCTTTTGTTTTGTCCAACCCTGGTGAAATAGAAAATAAGGGTGTACTAGTCACAGCTGTCCAAGGCCATGATAAAAATCATATAATGCTTCGTGTCGATGCTGAACAGATTAGCATTGGTCATCTGGGCCTAATTAACAAACAATTAACAGATGAACAATTGGGTGTATTCTCTGGTGTAGATGTCTTATTGGTCCCAGTTGGTAATGGTGATGGTTTTGATGCTGAGGCTGCTACGAAAGCTGTCAGTTCTATTGAACCTCGCATAGTTATTCCTATGGCTTTCAAATCTGACAATGACCCAACTGCCAAACCAGTAGACAATTTTCTAAAAGAAATTGGTTCTACCAATAGCACTCCGGAAAAGAAAGTGATTATCAAGAAAAAAGATTTACCACAAGAAGAAACACAGGTCATTGTTCTTGGTAAGGAATAAAAAAAGTTTTTTATAAAAAGTAAATTCGAACATTAAATTAAATATTATCAAATTACTAATTCACCTAATTACTAATTCACCTAAAATTTTGATTTAGGCATTAGAAATTTTATTAGATGAATTAGGATAATTAGAAATTTCAAAGTATGCCTGTCAGTAAAAATAAAAAAACACCTGCCCGCAAAGCTAGCGCTAGCGTTGCAGGCGGGAAAAAGAAAACTACGAAAAAATCCGCTAGTAAAAAACCCATTGAAAAGAAAGTGATTAAAAAAATTACGAAAAAAAAAGCTGTCAAAAAAACAGCTCCTAAAAAAGTAGAAAAGAAAATTGAAGCTGACCTGCCCGCCAAGCAAGGCAAGGCGTTGCAGGCGGGAATAAAAGAAGCTGTTGATAAACTTCCTGGTCTAATTGTCGAGCAAGTAAAATTTTCAGAACAAGAAAAAGAAACTTATACCAAAAAAGAATTTTCTCACCCGACTTATTATAGCAATGACGAAAAGAAAAAACGCCAACTACTATGGCTAACAGTAATTGCTTTTACGGCTGTGATACTTGGTATGTGGGGTTGGAATACTGTTACCATGTTTACCGATACAAAAAATATACAAAAAAATAACCAAGGTATTTTGGATCAGGCTAAAAATAACTGGGAAAACATACAAAATACTTTAGATGAGGAAATTGATATAAAAGAAGATGTTGAGACTACCACAAAAGAAGAACCTACCAAAGTTGATATAAAAGATTCACTAAAAGCTAGTCTAGCTGAATTATTAAACACTATCAATACCACTAGTACTGTCACCAGCACGGACATTACAACTAGTACTACCACCACAACAAATTAATAATATTACGAAATAAATCTATTTATGCCAAAAAGAAAATCTATTTTAAAACCCAGTAAAAAGAAGATTCAAGACCGACTAGAAACTGATCAGGTTGGTAAAATAGAACCAGCCCCATTGGTAGAGGAAATGAAAGCTTCCTACTTGGAATACGCCATGAGTGTTATTGTTTCTCGTGCTCTACCAGATGTCCGTGATGGCTTGAAACCAGTGCACAGAAGAATCCTCTATGCTATGTGGGAGATTGGACTAAAGCACAATGCCAAGTTCAAAAAGTCTGCTCATGTAGTTGGTACAGTGATGGCCAAATACCATCCGCATGGTGACTCCGCAATTTACGACTCTATGGTTCGTATGGCCCAGGATTTCAACATGCGCCATATGTTTGTTAATGGTCAAGGTAACTTTGGTTCTATGGATGGTGACTCGGCTGCTGCCATGCGTTATACCGAAGCCAAGTTGCAAGCCATTGCTGAGGAGATGCTTTTTGATATTGATAAAGGTACAGTAAACTTTAGACCAACTTATGATGGCTCCAACAAAGAACCTTCGGTATTGCCTAGCAAGCTACCTAGTTTACTTCTCAATGGTAGTATGGGTATCGCAGTTGGTATGGCCACCAATATTCCACCACACAATCTAGGAGAGCTGTGTGATGGTATTGCACAATTGATTGACCAACCAAAAACTCCAGCTGAAGAACTAACTAAATTTATCAAAGGACCGGACTTCCCAACCGGTGGTATTATTTATAACAAACAAGATATTGCCACTGCTTTTGCAACTGGTAAAGGTGGTATTGTGGTAAGAGCCAAAACTGATATCCAAGAAAATAAAAACGGTCAGTTTCAGATTATTGTCACTGAAGTTCCTTACCAAGTAAACAAATCAACTCTATTAGAAAAAATCGCCAACCTAGTTCAAGAAAAGAAAATTGATGGTATCAAAGATTTGCGTGATGAATCAAACAAAGATGGTGTGCGTGTCGTAATTGATCTAAAAAAAGATTCTTATCCAAAAAAGACTTTAAACAGACTCTACAAACTGACTGACTTGCAAACTACTTTTCATTACAACATGTTAGCTCTTATTGATGGCATCCAACCTCGTGTTTTGAATCTCAAAACTATCTTGGAAGAATTTATCAAACATAGACAAGAAATTATCACACGTCGTACCCAGTTTGATCTTGATAAAGCCAAAGACCGTGCTCATATTTTGGAAGGCTTGAAAAAAGCTTTAGACAAAATTGATCAAGTCATTGTTACGATTCGTAAATCAAAGGATAAAGATGAAGCCAAGATAAATTTGATGAAGAAATTCAAATTTTCTGAACGCCAGACTGTAGCGATTCTAGATATGCGTCTGCAACAGCTAGCCAATTTGGAAAGAAAAAAGATTGAAGATGAGTTGAAAGAAAAAATGGCCATTATAAAAGAACTTACAGCTCTCTTGGCTAGTCCAAAAAGAATTTTAGGACTTATCAAAACTGAAACCGCAGAAATGAAAGAAAAATATGCAGATGAACGTCGTACTAAGATTGTTCCCCATGGTGTAAAAGAATTTAGTATAGAAGATTTGGTGCCAAATGAACCAACTATTATCATGGCAACTGAGGATGGTTATATCAAACGCCTACCTCCTGATACTTTCCGCACCCAGACTCGTGGTGGCAAAGGTATCATGGGCCTTACTACCAAAGAAGAAGATGTGGTAGACAAGATGATCTGCACCAATACTCATGATAATATTTTATTCTTTACCTCTCGTGGACGTGTCTTCCAACTTCGTGCTTATGACATTCCACAGACTAGTCGTACTGCCAAAGGCCAGGCGCTAGTAAACTTCCTACAACTAGCACCAAATGAAAAAGTTTCCTCTATTCTCTCTATGGCTGATGTGAGTAAATCCAAATTTTTGGTAATGGTAACAACCAAAGGTATTATCAAAAAAACTCCATTGGAAGATTTCAAAAATGTCCGTAGCTCTGGGCTCATTGCTCTAAAACTAAAATCTGAAGACATGCTAGAATGGGTAAAACCATCCGGTGGCAAAGATGAAGTCATGGTGGTCACTGCTGGTGGTCAAGCCATTAGATTTAGAGAAAGTGGTATCCGTGCCATGGGTAGAACTGCTTCTGGTGTACGTGGTATCAGATTAAAATCAAATGATGAAATTGTTGGTATGGATGTGGTCTCTCCAGAACTTATAAAACAAAAAGTTTTGGAAATGCTCGTAGTTTCTGAAAATGGTATGGGCAAACGCACCAAACTAAATGAATACAAAGTCCAAGGTCGTGGTGGCTCTGGAATTAAAACTATGGCAGTCACTCCAAAGACTGGGAAAATTGTCGGCATTCGTGTAATAAATAAGAGTGAAGAAAAAGATCTACTTCTAATCTCTGCCAAAGGCCAAGTAATCAGAACTTCTGTAAAATCAGTTTCCACTCTCGGTCGCGCTACCCAAGGTGTGCGTGTCATGAGATTTAAAGCTAATGCTGATAAGGTAGCTTCTATAACTCTCTTATAGTGAGATTCCCAGCCCAAGGCTGGTCCGCCTTGGGCGGAAAAGCTGAGGCTGATAAGGTGGCGAGTATTACGCTCTTGTAAATAACATCCACAACACCAAACATAAAACCCACCTAACGGTGGGTTTTATTATTTTGTTTTTTGTTTTATTCTTCTGGATAAATACGCACTTTACTTTCTTGTTCTTTTTGTAAATGTCTAAATACTAACAAGGAACCAACAGTGGGAATTATAAATATAAAATCAGTCAAAACACCATTTACAACGCCCATTACCATGTACCCAGATAAAAACCAAAATAATAATTCCATAACCAAAGCTACAGCAAGAGACAAAGAAAGAGACAAAGCAAAAAATACACAAAAAAATAAAAATACTTTACCCCATTTTCCTTTAACTAATTTCTTACTGCAATTCAATGCATCCGTATTTACCTTACCTAAAACTACTACAATCGGAACAACAAGTGCCCAATATACAGAATAAATAAATCCAGGAACGATTAATAAAAGAAATAAAAAAGATAAAAAAATAGTTTGCACTATCTGTGTAGTAAAAACTCTTGGCCATATTGCTACAGATTTTTTTATGGCCACTTGCCAGCTCATTTTTTCTTGTGTTTCAAGAAAATTTTGGATTATTATAATAAAAGATATGGACGCTATAATCCCTAATAATGAATCAAATACTTGATCAAACTGATGGTATCTTTTAAGATACTCGATACTCATTTCGTTTGTAGATGTTTTCGTCACAAATTCCAAAATAACATTTATCGGTATATAAATTACCGCACCGATTATAATTATTTCTTTTATAAATTTTTTAATCAATCTAAAAACACTACTAAGAATGGCACCTAATTTAAAATCATCTTCTGCGGATGTAAGTGATGATGACAGTGTATCCATAAAAAAATTTATTTACTAACCGACTTCAGCGCCTCTCTCACCAACTGCTCACTAGTTTTGTCTTTACCATCCAGACTCTTCACCACGAGTCTTGCTTCTTCTTTTGAATAACCAAGTGAAATGAGAGCATCAATTACTTCACCCAAAGAATTACCATTTTTATCTTCATCAGGAGAACTAAGTTCACCAACTTTTGATTTTAATTCAACCACAATTCTCTCGGCAGTTTTCTTTCCTACTCCACTTACTTTTGATAGATAAGTTGAATCCCCACGAGAAATGGCAGAAGAGATTTCTTCTACTGTACCAAGTGATAACAAGTGCAAAGCACTTTTAGGACCAATACCAGATACTCCTAAAAATTTCGTAAACAAACTTCGCTCAACCAAATTTTTAAAACCAAACAAATCTAGTGAATTTTCTCGTACAGCTAAATAAGTATACAGACTTACATCTTCTCCTTCGGCTAGTTCTACAAAAAAAGCCGGAGCTACTCGCACCTCATAACCCAAGCCAGAAGCTGTCAAAATTACCACAGACTGTTCGGGTTTATTTATTATTTTACCTGTTATATATGAAATCATACACTAAATCCTGAGCGAGCGCAGCGAGTCGAAGGATCCCGTTGCAAGCGCAATTATTATATGCAAGTATAATAACCTTTTTTAGAACAAATTACAAATCAAATAAAAACATCACCGTTCCAGGTGATGCCTTTTTATAATACTTGAAAAGGGATTCCTCTCTTCGCTCGGAATTAAGATTGTAACTGCTCTGCAACCTCGGCTGCAAAGTCACATTCTTTCTTTTCAATACCTTCGCCTAGCTCATAGCGAGCAAAACGACGTAGAGTAACTTTTTCTCCGATTTCACCAGTCTTGGCAGTAAGTAACTGCTCGATAGTCTGATCTTCATCTTTGATAAAAGCCTGTTCTAGAAGACAAATTTCACCGTAATATTTATTCATCTTACCTTCCAAAATCTTCTCAATCATTTCTGCTGGTTTACCTTCTTCTTTTAATTGAGCGGTATGGATTTCTTTTTCTTTTTCTAAATCCTCTGTAGAAACTTCTTCGCGATTTAAATATTTTGGATTGACCGCAGCAATATGCAAAGCAATGCCATGAGCAAAAGCTTTGAAACCATCAGTCTTAGCAACGAAATCTGTTTCACAGTTAAGCTCTAAAAGAACTCCAATCTTTCCTTCACCATGAATGTAAGAATAGACAATACCTTCAGCAGCTATCTTGCCAGCGCGTTTAGCAGCTTTGGCAATACCTTTTTTTCTTAAAATATCACCGGCTTTATCCGTGTCGCCGTTAGCTTCATCTAAAGCATTTTTACAATCCATCATACCTGCTCCTGTTTGTGCTCGAAGCTCAGCAATCATTTTAGCATTAATTTCCATATTTTTTGTTTTAAGTTATTTTAAGATAAATATTATACCACAAAGTGATACTATTTCTTAATCTCTTCTGTACCGATTACTTTTTCAATTTGAGATTTTCCTTCTTTAACAGCTTCTGAAACTAGTTTTACCATCATAGCAATAGAATTAACAGCATCGTCATTGGCAGGAATTATATAATCAGCCATATCAGGGTTAGCATTGGTATCAACGATACCGATGACCTCTACGCCTGTTTTTCTAGCTTCAGTCACAGCTGTCTTTTCTCTTTGTAGAGCTGGAACAAATAGCACGTCTGGCATTTTGTCTAAAGTTGTAAGACCAATCAAACTCATATCCATCTTCACCAATTTTTTGGAAATTTCCAATTGTTCTTTTTTAGTATATTTTTCCAATTCACCAGTTTTCTGTTGTTCTTTTAAAGTATTGTATTGACGAATCAATTTTCTAATTTCTTGGAAGTTTGTTAGTAAACCACCAATCCATCTGTCTACTAGATATGGCATGCCACATTCTATAGCAGCTTCTTTTACCAAATCATGAGCTTGTGGCTTGGTTGATATAAACAAAATAACCTTACCGTCTTTGGCAAGATTTTTTACATCCTCAAGAGTACCTTTAAGGATTTCCTGAGTTTTCTCCAAGTTAATTACATGAACACCATTTCTTTGGGTAAAGATAAATGGCTTCATTTTGGGATGCCAACGAGAAACTTGGTGTCCAAAATGTACACCAGCTTTCAGCATCTCCATTATGCTAGGGATCTTCATAGATATTTCCTTTTGCCTCCCAATCGCTACCCCAACAAATGGTTGTCAGAGAGGAAAAAATGCGAAAGGTGAGGGATAAATTAGTGACTCCATTCTACTATATATAAAGATACTTGTCAATACTGTGACTGATTAAGACAATGACTTGGTAAATCTTCCCTCTACCAAAAGAAAAATACAAAAAAATTTTCCCCAAAACCCATTTTTATGCTAAAATATAGATACTAAACTATTAATCTATTTTTATGTCTAAAACATCTAGTAGAGACAGTGTGAGTTTTGAAAAAATGCGTTCTATATTTTTCTTTGGGCTCATTATAATCCTCGGTCTAATTTTACTCTATATCTTTAGACCATTCATTTATCCAATCTTTTGGGCAGCAGTTATTGCAATTGTCTTTTATCCTGCCTATCTATTTTTATTGAAATACCTAAAAAACCCTACCTTAACTGCTTTGGCAGCAATCTTGCTGGTACTGATAGTTATTTTTATTCCTCTAACAATTTTATCAATCTTACTGGTAAACGAATCTATTGATCTTTACCAAAAAGTAAACCAAACTGGAATTTTCCAAAATCCAGAACAAGTTTCATCTTGGTTACAGTCAATTCCTCTACTAGACACTGCACTTGAATACGTTCGTAACACCTGGACAGACTATGTTGGTTCTATTGCTCAGTGGATTAGTTCTACACTTGTAGCTAGTATAAAAGGAGTAACTGCCAATACACTACGTTTTGTAGTTATGACTTTGGTAATGTTTTATTCTTTATATTATTTTTTCAAAGATGGAACTCGAATGCTAAAAAGACTGATGCACCTATCACCTTTGGGTGACCAATACGAAGAAATGTTATTCCAAAAATTTAAATCCACTACCAGAGCAACTTTGAAAGGTACTATTATCATCGGTGTTATCCAAGGTGTTATTGGTGGAATTCTGTTCTTGATAACAGGTATTGAAGGTGCACTTATTTGGGGGGTGGTAATGGGTTTTATCGCTATTATCCCTGCTCTTGGTCCCGCCATAGTACTGCTACCAGCGTCTATAATAATGCTCGCCACAGGAAATATCTGGCAAGCCATAGTCTTAATAATTGGAACTGTCTTTGTCAGTACTTTTGACAATCTTATTCGCCCACCGTTGATTGGAAAAGATATTCAAATGCACCCGTTGATTGTTTTCTTTGCTACGGTCGGTGGTCTAATTATCTTTGGAGTTTCTGGTTTCATTATTGGACCTATCATCGCCGCCATGTTCATTTCTGTTATTTCTATCTACGATCATTATTATAGGAATGAACTGACAAACAACTAGTGTTGACCTGCCTACCGGCAGGCAGGTTTAAACTAATTTACACAAATAAAAAAATCCGACATCATGTCGGATTTTTATTTTATATATAATTTATGATTTCGCCTGTTCTATTAGATCACTCACCATCTCTTCTGCTTTTTTCTGAAGCTCGTCTGTACTCATACCAACCCCAACCCCTTTTGAAAGCTCATCCATTTGTTCTTTGACCAGTTCATGTTTCATATTCTCTAGCTCACCCACAAAACCAGATATTTTCTTTTTCAATTTTTCTACTTGTTCTTTATCTTGTTTTACAGAAGAATCCTCATCGTCATTCTGTGCTAGCTGAAGTTGTTGGCGTAGAGCTTGAATAGCTTGCTGGACCTCCTGCATGTGACGAACAATATTTTGCATTTGTTTTTTGCTAGATTTTACTTCACGAATCATAACGTCAGCCCGCTCCATAGCGGCAGCGGATTGAAGTTCTTTATCGACTTCACCTTCTTTACCCTCACGAGACTCCTTACCCTCACGAGAATTAAATTTTTCTGTTTCTATTGACATTGATTACACTGATGTAGAGGTATTTTAGCATTAATAAAAGAATGAAGCCAGCCATACTCTCTGATTTCTCAGATTTCTGGCTGACCACTTTACTCTCCTTTTTACTTCTTTCTCTTTTTGAGGTTATAGGCCGATGGAGATATCCTCAATTCCCAATCAGCATACCCCTCCTTCTTCATCGCCCTGAGAGCAAGCCTTCTAACCACCGCGTGATCGAATGGTCCAAATCCTTCACTCCTATCGTAGAAATGGATTTCTTTCTTTTCAAGATCCATCCTCATACGACCACCACCCAAAACATAGAAATCACCTTTGCTATCATAAATATTCTCATAGAAACCCTTAGAAATATCGGCGTGATATTCTTGATATCCTGTCACCAAAATATGCTTACTGCGCCCTCGAAGCAAGAGTACAAACTTATAAGGTCGTTCAAGAAACCTGGGTTTGAAAACTTGCAAGACACGAGGGCGTCGTTCGCTTTTCTTAATCCAAGTTTCAATTCGTTCAAAGACAACTTCAGCGACAGGGATTGTTATCTCGATAAGTTCCTCATCCTCACCCAACTTATCTTCTTCACTACACATATGAGCTCTGACTTCGTCACTGACACTCTCCTCAATCACCTTCATTATGTCCTTGATGGATTTTGGAGGTGTCATACTCAGAGATCTGAAACGCCACCACACATAGCACAAGCGGCATAGATAAACTTTGAAAGTTTCCATGACTTCCTCCCTTTTTTAAAGAACAATTCTTTTTTCGTGACTTTCACGATTCTAGACTCTTTAGCATAATAATATAATAACTTATTGTAAATACTCTACATCAAATTGATTGAGTTGATTTACCTAAAATAAGCTAAAATAAAATGCTAAACTATAAAATGTAAGTAATTATTGACACAATTTCGTTGTTTTGTTAATATACAATTATAAAATAAGTAAATTTTTATGATAAATTTAGTAGATGATCTGGGGTTAGAAAAAAATGAAGCTAAAATTTATCAAGCACTTTTAGAGCTTGGTCCTTCTACTGTCAGCCAGATAACAAAAAAAGCCGGCATTACCCGTACTTTTGGTTATCAAATTTTAGAAAAACTAGGTACCTATGGTTTTGTAAATCGTATCTCGGGAGAAGGCACTAAAATAAAATTTTCGGCGGAACACCCTAACCGTTTAATACAATTTATAAAAAATAAAAAGAATTCTTGGGATAGACGTTTGAAAGATGCCGAGGAAAGACTACCTGATCTTGTTTCTCTTTATAAGATATCTGATAAACCAACTATCAAATATCAAGAAGGTGTAGAAGGTGTTAAATCAATCTATACCCAAACACTAGAATCAAAAGAAGAAATATTATCTATCTTAGATCTGGAGGGTTGGGATTCAAAAGATTTTAAACAGTGGGGTAAAAACTACAATCGTGAGCGTGGAGAGAAAAAAATAAAAGAAAGAATATTGATATTAGATACACTTTCTGGTAAAAATTGGATGAAAAATTATCACGGATCATTTAAATATACAGACTATCGCTGGATAAAACCAGAAGATGTACCAGGTATAAAAGAATTTGGTGGAGATATTAATATATATGAAAATAAGGTTGTAATGGCACTTCTTAAAGAACCAAACTTGATGGGCGTCACTATTGAGAGCGTAGCTTTATCCAATATTCTAAAAGGTTTGTTTGAGCTAGCTTGGAAACAGGGCGTTGAAAATAGATAGAACAGCCGAAACTTGCCAAATGTATGTTTATATGATATATTGTGATGGTAAATTTAAGCTCGGGTGGTGGAATTGGTAGACACGAGGGACTTAAAATCCCTTGGTAGAAATACCGTGCGGGTTCGATTCCCGCCTCGAGCACCAACACTCTCAATTTTGAGAGTGTTTTTTAATACTATAAAAATACACTTTTTTATATATATTACCGTTTTAATTATTAAACACGGTAAAGACGCGATTAATCGCGTCTCTACAACAGTACATCTTCATATCATAAATAAAAAACCCTATACCATTCTGGTACAAGGTTATTTCTTCCACTTTACCTCTTCTGCCTCTTGCCCCACATTTAACCACCTAGCCAAAGTAAACAACAAATCACTGAGACGATTTACATACTGTTTTACTGGTTCTGGAATATCATGCTTTTCTGACAGCTCAATTAGCCTTCTCTCTGCCCTGCGACAGATAGCGCGAGCATAAAAACTAAGACATGATTCTTCACTACCACCAGGAATAATAAAATTTGTTAGCTTTGGCAAATCTTTATCCATAGCATCAATCCAATTTTCCAGCATTTCCACATCTTTCTCACTAATCTCCGGAGTCTCTACCAAATCTGTTTGCAAAGCTGCTAGCTGTGAACCAATCGTAAAAAGCTTGTGTTGAATATTTATTAACTTCTTTTTTACTTCCGTGAGTTCCTTTCCTTCCGTGCTCTCCGTGTTATCTTCAATTTCTTCTACGAGCATACCAAGCACAGTATTTAGCTCGTCCACCTCACCAATCACATCCATTTCCAAACAAGACTTGGATACGCGTTTACCGCCAAGCATACTTGTTTCTCCTTTGTCTCCTGTTTTTGTGTAGATTTTATTCATAAATTTATTTTTTAAACTTGCCTGCCCCGTAAATGTTTACACAGACGAAGTCCCAAAGGACAAGTCTGGTAAAACATTGTACGGGGTCCCCTGTTTTTGTGTATATTTTTGTCATAGTATATGTATCATATATCAAATTAACTAAGTTTTCAATAGTAAATTTTGCAACCCAAAAACCGACCGAAGCCGATTTTGGTTTCACAAAAAATGGTCTATACTTTACCAATTTTTCTTCTATTTTTGTGAATTTTCTTGTGTTTCGTCTTAGATACAACCTTTGTATTTTTAGGTGTAGTTTTACCACCTTCAGAAACAGTTTTAACATGATGCAGCTCTTTATCTTTGGGTAATTTTCCCTTAGAGTAACCTTTCTTCTTTAATACTTTCTTTACTTTTGAAGGACTTCTCTCTTTTTTCTTCTGAGCTGCCGTAACTTTCTTTTTTGGCATAATTATTGTATAATTATAATGTACAAAAAATGATATAGACTGAAGGTCCCGTATCTTTAAAGTTTGTTTCTACTAAAAACAAACGACCCTTCTACATCACCAAACCAGGTAAATCCTGGTTTTTTGGTTGGCTGTAAGTATTTACGGTCAATTAAAACCACTCTAAATAGAGTGGTTTTATTGACTATCAATTTATATTCCCCTCTAAATTATTATATCTTACTTCTTACACCTTATGTCCTACGCCTGTCTAACTACACCCAAGCGAATCCCCACAATTGAGACACTTGTAGCAACTTCCATTTCTAACTGTAATATGTCCGCAAGTAGGACAAGCAGGAGCGTCTCCCATCATCTCTGACAACGCTGCGCTGGCAGCATCTTGCATTGGGACTTGTGCTTCGATAGTTGGAAGAGACGCTTGCGTATCTGGAACATTTTCTACTTGAATAACTGGGTCACCCAATTCTTCTAGTAGACTTTCTTGTTTGTCACCAACTTCAGCGATCTTGGACAAATTTTCAAATTTCTTTTTTTGAATTCCTTTTGGTGGTACTTGTACAAAATCCATTCTTCCTAAATATTCCATACCCAGCACACGAAAAACAAAATCAATTATAGAAGTACAGTTTTTAATATTTGGGTGATCAGTAAAGCCAGCTGGATCAAAACGAGTAAAGGTAAACTTGTCGACATACTTTTGCAAAGGCACTCCAAATTGTAAACCCATAGAAATAGAAATAGCAAACAAGTTTAGCATAGAGCGAAAAGCAGCGCCTTCTTTGTACATATCAATAAAAACTTCTGCCAACCTACCATCTGGATATTCACCAGTTCTAAGCCAGACTTTTTGATTGCCAACTTTGGCTGAAACTGTGAAACCACTGCGTTTGGCCGGAAGCTTGCGTTTCTCACCATGCAGATAAACACGACGCTCATCAATCCCACCTTCTTTTGTATATGATTCTACCGGAGTAGAAACACCCTTACCTGTCACGTGTTGAATAAGAATCTCACTAGCTTGGCGAACAGCATCATCGCTATCGTCTGTATCAATCATTTTTACAATCTGTGAAACTTCTTCTAGGTGTTTTTCGATTATTTCTTCTTTAGCTTCTACTTCTTTTCCGACCGAGACGGATCCGCCTTGGGTGGATTCCTCTTCTATTTCTTCCTCTTCTTCATCACCTTTGTTTGAAGAACTAGTTGATAGAGGTTGAGAAAGTTTACAACCATCACGATACAGAGCTACAGCTTTTAGACACATCTTCCAAGATTGCTCATAAGCATACTTCACATCATCAGTTGTAACATCATTTGGCATGTTTATAGTTTTGGAAATTGCACCTGACAAAAATGGTTGGACAGCGGCCATCATACGTACATGACCCATATATTGAATAAATCTTTTACCTTTTTTACCATTTTTATTAGCTGTATCAAACACTGGATAATCTTCTTCTTTCAAATGTGGGGCACCCTCAATAGTCATGGTACCACAAACATGTTGATTGGCTTCTTCTATATGCTCCTCAGAAAAACCAAGGGCATGAAGCATACTAAAATTTGGGTTGTTGTATTGTTCTGAAGCAAAACCACAGCGTTTCATACAATCTTCTCCCAAAGTCCATACATTGAAAGCAAACTTGATTTCAAAAGCACCTTTAAGAGCTTTGTTGGCAGCTGTAATATCTTCATCAATAAAACCTTTTTCTTTCAAAGTCTGTGTATTAACATGAGGAGCATTGGTCACGTCGGCATTACCCTTCATGTAGTCAATGATTTCTTGGGCTTCTTTTTCTGTATATTCAAGATTTTTCAAAGCCAAAGGTGCAGCTTCGTTTGCAATACGGAAATAACCACCACCAGCTAATTTTTTAAACTTAACAAGAGCAAAGTCTGGCTCTACTCCAGTCGTAGCACAATCCATCAACAAACCAATAGTACCAGTTGGGGCAAGCAAAGTAGTCTGAGCATTGCGGTAGCCATACTTTTCACCCATAGCAAGAGCTTCGTTCCAAGACTCGCGAGCAGCGGCAAGAATATGAGCCGGTGCATGGGCTGGATCAATACCAATTGGTTTAACAGCCATTTTTTCATACTCACTATCAGGAGTATTGAAAGCCGCACGACGATGATTGCGCATTACACGAAGCATGTCGGCTCTGTTCATTTCAAACTTATTAAATGGCCCAAGCAATCTTGCAAGTTCAGCGGAAGTCTTGTAAGACTCGGCTGTCATAAGTGCAGTTATAGAAGCAGCAAAACCATAGGCGTCATCACTTTCATAAGGAATACCGCTCATCATGAGGACCGAACCAAGATTGGCATAGCCAAGGCCTAGTGTACGGAAGTCATAACTACCCTGTGCAATTTCTCTACTTGGAAACTGTGCCATGAGAATACTAATTTCCAAAACTGTAGTCACAAGTCTAGTGCCATGTTTCAAATCTTCTACCAAAAATTCTTTTGTCTCAGGTTTAAAAAACTTAACAAGATTGAATGAAGCCAAATTACAAGCAGTGTTGTCCAAAAACATGTATTCACTACAAGGATTGGAGGCATTGATACGTCCAGACTCCGGACAAGTATGCCACTCATTGATAGTATCATCAAACTGCACACCAGGGTCAGCACAAGCCCAAGCAGCATAAGCAATTTTATCCCACAAATCTTTTGATTTTATTGTTTTACAAATTGAACCATCAGTTCGCCAAGTCATATTCCAAGAACCTTCATTTTCCAGTGACTCCATAAACTTATGTGGCACACGAATTGAATTATTGGAATTTTGTCCAGCCACAGTTTGGTAAGCTTCACCTTCGTAGTCTGAGGAATAACCAGCGACGATAAGTGCCGCCACTTTCTTTTCTTCCTTCATCTTCCAACCAACAAATTCTTCAATATCTGGATGATCAAGATCAAGTGTTACCATTTTGGCAGCGCGACGAGTAGTACCACCAGATTTTATTGCACCAGCAGCTCTGTCACCAATCTTTAGCCAGCTCATAAGGCCAGAAGACTTCCCACCACCAGACAAAGGTTCACCATTGCCACGAAGTCCTGAAAAATTGGTACCAGTGCCAGAACCATATTTAAATAGTCTAGCCTCACGTACCCACAAATCCATAATACCACCTTCGTTTACAAGATCATCACTGACTGACTGGATAAAACAAGCATGTGGCTGAGGATGAGTGTAGGCGTCTTTTGATTGTGTCATAACACCATTGTCTGGGTCTACATAATGATGACCCTGTGATTGACTATTGATACCATAAGCCCAGTTCAGACCAGTATTAAACCACTGTGGTGAATTTGGAGCTACCATTTGTTTTAACAGCATGACAATCAACTCGTCGTAAAAAATCTGAGCATCTTCCTGGCTAGCAAAATATCCATATTTTTCTCCCCAATAACGCCAAGTGCCAGCTAGACGATGCATAGTTTGTTTGGCAGAAGTCTCAGGTCCAAGCATGGGTGACCCAGACTCATCCAATTTGGCAGCACCGTCATCACTATATTGTGGCACACCAGTTTTTCTAAAATATTTTTGAGCAATAATATCAGTTGCCACTTGGGACCATTCAGATGGAATTTCAATATCATTCATTTCAAACACTACAGTACCATCTGGTTCACGAATCATAGACTGACGACGATCATATTTCACAGATTCAAAAGGACTTTCACCTTCCTTACTAAAGACACGCTTAAATCTCATCCCTGTTTCAGGATTATATTTAAATTCGGCTTCGCTGTCTTGTCCGAAATGGATACTCTGGATCAATTTGGAGTCAGTTGGTCCCATAGATTTATAAATTATATTTTTTATTTAAATCTTTTGGAAAGTCGGACTACCATTTTATCATTAATCTACGAAGTCCGCAAAGGGTCTAAAAAAACGCCTTTTTTGAATTTATTGGCGCTTATCGTCATTTAGTAAAACTCTATATATAGTGTCTGCACTCTATCCCAGACCACAATATGTTGTGTTTACGACAAGCAGAAGTATTATACCACAATATCAAAAACCTAACCAAATCATTGATAAACATTTGGCTTTTGGCTCTACCTAGCCACAAATTAAATTGATACTAGCAGGGTATGATTTAGTTATCCACATCCGTCACCTTATCACTCAACCACTTAAACACTTGAACACAAATTTGCAAACAAAAAACTCACTGATTTATAGTGAATTTTTTATGTAATCCTTATTTACAACCCAACCGAATCAGCCCCATATTCAGCTTGTGCTTGTGTAAACTTTTCATATACCAACTGTTCAATTAAGCCACCACGAGAAAAAGCTGAATATTCCATATAAGCCTCTGCCGATTTGGAGGCTTGTTCATTCCAATTAGCCCCACAGTTATCTGCACCATAAACAGCGTCGGCATGTGAAAATTGTTCATACTCCAATTGATCAACAAGCCCACCATAAGAGAATGCTGAATAGTCTAAATATGCTTTTGCACTTTTGACAGCATTTTTTTGGCTAACTGTTTCGCTTGGAGTTGTTGGCTCCATATTATTTGTGTTGTTTGTTTCTTCAACTTGAGCAGGTTCTGGCGTCGGTGTTGGGGTAGGTTCTGGCTTTGCCACTGGTGTAGTTTCTGTTTCTTTTTCTGTTGGCGCAGGAATGATATCAGTTTGGGTTTCTTCTACAACAACAGGAGTGAAATCTTCATTTTTATTTTCTTCTGCAACTTCCGTGTTTTGTGTATTCTCTACTACAGGTTGTTGTGCTGTTTGATTTACAGTTTCTTTAGGTGTTTCACCTGTAACTCCAATTAAAATAAAGAAAGCCACAGTTGAAATACCAAAAATTTTCCCAATTCTTTTTTTTGTTAATTCTCCTTTGATAAATTTACCAAAACTAGCTGGTTTGATAAGTCCAATTATCAAACAGACAAGTGAGACAAGAAATAGTAATCCAAATATATTTTGCATATTTTTTTATTTAAATTAGTTAATTAAATAATACCACTTCACTCTTGTATTTACAAAAAGACAAGAGGGCCGTCTCTATATTCGTTTAGTTTTTAAACCCTGCCCACAAAATAGGTTTAGATCTTGAATTGTAGGGGTATGATAACAAAACACCTCTAAAAAATCAATAATTATAACGTATCTACAAAAAGCAACTAATTGCCATTTTGGATAAAAAAAAGTATAATACTTCTACTATGATAGATGAAATCTACAAATTAAACGAGGATTATGATCCGGAGCTAATAAAAGAAGCTGAGGAGAGACTTGTTGGTTCAAAATCTCGTGATGAAGAAGAAATTATTGAGGTCACTTTACGTCCACAAAATCTAATAGAATTTGTAGGACAACATCATATCAAAGATCCTTTAAACATTTCCATGGAAGCCGCAAAAAAAAGAAATGAACCTATAGAACATGTCTTGTTATACGGTAATCCTGGTCTTGGTAAAACTACTCTAGCCAATATCATTGCCAAAGAAATGGAAGGCAATATAAAAGTGACTGCTGGACCTGCTCTTGAAAGAGTGGGTGATCTCGCCGCTATATTATCAAACCTAGAAGAAGGTGACGTTTTGTTTATTGACGAAATTCACCGCATGAACAAAACTATTGAGGAAGTCCTCTACTCTGCTATGGAAGATTTTGCGATTGATATTATTATTGGTAAAGGCCCAGCAGCGAGAACCATGCGTATGCCATTAGACAAATTTACTTTAATAGGTGCTACTACAAAAATGAGTCTGCTCTCTGGACCTTTGAGAGATAGATTTGGGCACGTCTTTCACCTCAATTTTTATGAACATGAGGATATTGAAAAAATAGTAAATAGAAACGCTAAAATTTTGGAAGTTGACATTCATCCCGATGCCAGTGGTATCATTGCCAAACGTGCCAGACGCACACCACGTGTCGCCAACAGACTTTTGAAACGTGTCCGCGACTTTGCACAAGTCAGGCATAATGGTAAAATAGATGAGGAGGCAACTCACAATGCGCTTGATATGCTCAGAGTAGATGAACACGGTTTAGACGAAGTTGATAGAAAAATTTTAAATACTATAATTGATAACTTTGACGGAGGTCCTGTTGGGCTCTCCACCCTTGCAGCCGCAGTGGCCGAAGAAATGGATACGATTGAAACTGTTTACGAACCATATTTATTACAAACAGGCATGATAGAACGCACACCACGTGGCAGAAAGGCTTCAAAACTTGCTTATAAACATCTTGGTAAAAAATATACAGCTCAAGATAACTTAATTTAGAATTATGCTTACAATTCCTTTATATTCATTCCTCTTTATCTACTTCATATTCTTGGCAATTTTTGTGGCTTTTTCTATTATGAATTTTTATCATGTAGTCATGACAGCTAGTTTTACCTTTGCCAGTTTTATAATTACATTTTTTATTTTTACTCTTACAGTCTTGACCCTATATTTTACTTATACCCTTTTGGTTAATGTAGATTGGCAGACTACTACCACTGTCATAAACCCAGGTTGGTTTGGCAATAGTGGACCAGAAAATTTCTAAAAATATGGATATATCAAATCTTATAAAACAAAAAAGTTACGAAAAAGTTGAATTTCTTCTTCGTCGCCACCCCATTACTTTTATTCCGATTGGTTTTTTATTTGCAATACTAACGCTTGTTCCAGCTGGAGTTTATTTTCTTATTAATAATATCTATCCAGAAATTTTTAATGGTCAAATATTTTTTCCTTTGGCTGTTTTATTTGCTAGTATTTATTATCTTAGTTTATATTTATTTTTTTATGCCCAGTTTATAGATTTCTATCTAGACCTGTGGATTGTAACTAATGATAGAATCGTTGATATAGAACAACATGGTTTATTCTCCAGAACAATCTCAGAAGTTGATCTCTACCGCATCCAAGATGTAACTGTAAATGTTAGTGGCTTTTTTCCGACCATCTTACATTATGGAAACGTAAAAGTAAAAACTGCTTCTAGTAACACTCATATTATTTTTTATAACGTACCTCATCCTAATGAAATCCGCCGTGCTTTAATTGAATTATCTGAAGACGACAGAAAACATCACCATGAATAAATTTATATGATAGAATGGTTTGTCCAACTTGAACTTACAAAACAACTACTGCTAATCTATTTAGTGCTAATTAATCTTATCACTTTTTTTTATTTTGGCGTGGACAAACTAAAAGCCCAACTCTCTCACCGTCGCGTACCAGAAAAAACTCTCTGGATTTTAGCTCTGGTTGGTGGGACTGTCGGGGCCCTAGCTGGGATGAACTTCTTTCGTCATAAAACCAAGAAAAATTCTTTTCAAATTGTTATTTCTTTTATCTTACTAATACAGATTGCTTTGGTTTATTTGGTAATATAAATAAAAATAAAAAGTAAAAAATTAATCATATAGAACTTAACATAATAAACATTACTCTCATTGCCGTCAGTTTATCGTTTGACTCTTTTGCCACAGCAATTGGATTATCATGCAGAGACACAAAACATAAACTAAAATCAGCCATTACAGTGGCTATTATTTTTGCATTTTTTCAAACTATTATGCCAGCATTGGGTTATATGCTCGGTTATGGTCTGCGTATTTATATATCACACATAGATCACTGGATTGCTTTTGCGCTGTTACTCGGTATAGGAATAAAGTTTATTCAGGAAGCCAATGCACCAAACAAAAATATTCACACCAAAAACTGGAAAGTCCTGTGTTTATTAGGTATCGCAACTAGTATAGACGCACTTGTGGTGGGTACCACTTTCTCTTTTGTAGATATCTCTATTTTACTAGCAATCACAATCATTGGGATAACTACTTTTATTATTTCATTTTTGGGTTACGAATTTGGCGGTCACTTGTGCAATTTTAATAGTAAAAAAATAAAAATACTTAGCGGTATTATACTTATCGTTATTGGTACAAAGATTTTACTTACCCATTTATTTTTTTAGTTTTCTATTTCTAGACAATTAAAAAACCCTCGATGTATAGTCGAGAGTTTTTTATTTGGAGGGTTAATCCGATTTTTAGTTTTGTTCTGGTTGAACATGTCTATTCATACCCCTACCACCACGTTTACCATGACCCATCATACCCCTATCACCTTTATCAGGAAATCCAAGTTCTTGGGCAATAGCCTTTGCACCTTCAATATCACCAGCTTGTTTTAAATTATGCATTTCTATCATTTTATCAAAGTTGTCTTCGTTGATAACATCTAGAACGTTAACGCGCCCTGCTTGTTTAGCTTCCACAACAGCCTTCCAAGCATTATAGTCTCCACTGTCCATGATAGTTTGCATTTCAGCCTGGTGAGCCTCCATATCAGCTTTTCTTTCTTCCATCTGAGCCAATTTTTCAGCACTAGGAGTGAAATTCACATCTCCACCAGCCTTTTTACCACGAAAACCCTCAAAGCTAGCTGAGGCCATGGTTACACCTGTTAGTGCTACTATAGCAGCGACTACAAGTGCCATATTAAAATATTTTTTGTTCTTCATATGTGTATTTAGATTAAGTGAATAATGGGCTAGGTAGCTACCCTAGAAACCTTGTGGCTTCTGTATATTAATACGCACGCCTGGCTTTTTTCTTTCACAACCATTATTACATACACCAGGACGATGCCAAGGCATAATACCTTCAGCTACAAAAATCTGCCCATCTTGTTTTTGTCCTACTACTCTTATCATTTCGCCTTCCTCAAAAATAACCATCGACATAATTTTAGCACTCTCTGTATTTACTTCCCACATTTCTTTTTTAAGATCTTCTAAATCTAATTTGCCTTCATAAATTTTCAAAATCTTTCCAGCCAATATCTTGTCTGGATGTTTTTGCCACATCTGCATTCTCCTGCCCTCAAGTCCTTTATAAAAAGGTAAGTGTTGGGTTGCTCTGCGCTCCATTTTTTCTCCCATTCCAAGTGAGTAGGATACACTACCCAAAATTAAGGAGGCCAATAAACTAAGCAAAATAATACCAACCACACTGTACTTATAACCTTTTTTTGTGTGTTTCAAATTGTAATAAGATACAAAAATTAAGCCCACTAAAATTATTAACCAAAAATATGGAAGGACACTTATTAGAAAACTGGATCTCGCAATTGGCATTCTACCATACACATCCCAATCACTAAATTTAATATTAAAAATAGCAGCGCTAGTTGCCAAAGCCCCAATTAGAATACTTAGAACAAACAAAACCCAAACAAAACTGTCTTTTAATAAAAACTGCCATTTTGCTTTTGGTTCAATTTTTTTTGTTTTAATTTCTCCCAAGACTTTTTGTATGATATTGTCTTTCATATTATTTTACTTTAATATTTTGTCTGTCCATTTCTTTTTTAAATTTCTTCTTGGACCTATTTAAAAGTGTAGCTATGGTCCCCATTGGTTTTTTTATAATATCTGAAATTTCTTTATAGCTTTTTTCTTCTAAAAAATTTAAAATCAAAACTTCTCTATATTTACCATCCAATTCAACCAAAATCTTATTTATAATCTCACGATTAAGTTTTTTTTCTGTCTGGCTGTCAGCACTAAGCTCACTAACAAAATGTTGATAGTCTTCGTCTTCTGATAAAATCTGTTCTGCTCTCAATTTTCTTTTTCTAGATTCACTAATAACGTGATTGCGAGTGATACGATAAATCCAAGAAGAAAATTTTAGACTTGTGTCAAAATCACGCAAATTTCTATAAACCTTTATATATACTTCCTGTAATACATCTTCAGCATCTTCTCGTCTTACTCCCGAAATACGATATATAAATCTGAGCAATGCAGCTTCATAATTTTTCATTAGGCAAGCAAAATAATCAGGATTATCTAAAGTTAGACTCACCAATTCCTCATCAGTTTTACCTTCACATTTTATAATACCTGCCATATTTTATATAATTGTATTCCCTATCATTTTAACACCAAAAGAATAAAATAACCACATCCTACTCGCTACGCAAAGCATCTACAGGATCGAGACGGCTTGCTTTGTAGGCAGGATAAAATCCAAAAAACAAACCAACAAGAGCAGAAAAACTAAAAGACAACACCACACCTGAAACTGATGGCACTACATACCAACCCTCGAGTGTATTAAGTATGGGTATAACAATTTGACCAACAATAACCCCCACAAAACCACCACCAATTGACAAAATAACTGATTCTAATAAAAATTGAGATAAAATATCTTCTTGTTTAGCTCCAATAGCTTTTGCAATGCCAATTTCTTTGGTGCGCTCGGCTACAGTTACAAACATCACATTCATAATACCAACACCGGAAACAATTAAAACAATGATAGCAACTGAAACTAACAAAAGCGACATCGTATTGGCTGAATCCTGAGCTGCCCCCACCATAGAGCCAGGATCAAACATACGAAAATCATCTTCTTGAGTTGTTTTTAATTTATGTTCAGCTCGCAAAACAGTAGTGATATCTTCCATACCTTTTTCTAAATTATCTACATCATTCATAAGAACCACGATCATCATCTGTGCATCTCCACCCAAAATAGTTTTTTCAGCAGTAGAGTATGGCATATATAAAGCATCACCATAAGACATCTTACCCATAGGACTACCGCCATTTTCTTCCAACACACCTACAATCTCAACTTTTTTACCAGATAGATTAAGCACCTCTCCAACTATATCATCCACCACGACATCTTCTCCAAACAAAGTCTCTACCAGACCATAACCTACCACAGCTACTTTGGCACGTGAATCACTATCTTCTTCAGTAAGAAAACGACCAACAGACAAATCTAGATTTGTAATATCAAAAAAATTTTCTTCAGCTCCAAATAAAGAAAAAGATGAGGACTCTTTGAGATAAGAAGCAGATGTATTACCAATCACAAAAGCAGTGGAATCACTCACATTTTCAACACCCTGTTTTATTACCTGCACATCATCTACTTCTAACTTAGACGGGGTAATTGCACCTCGCCCTTTCATTTCCATTACCATTATTTGGGTAACACTCAAATTCTTATATTGTTCTTCAATTTGTTTTTTGGCTCCAGTACCAATTCCCACCACCACAATGACAGTAGAGACCCCGATAATAATACCCAAAACTGACAAAAAACTTCTCACTTTGCTAGAGACAAGAGCTTCAAAGGCCATTTTAAAAATTTCTAAATGCATATTTAGTAATCTGATTTAAGCTGATAATTTTGATCTAAAATTTTTCCATCACGCATATAAATAATTCTGTCAGCATACTTGGCAACCTCAGCAGTATGAGTCACCATTACAATAGTTTTATCTTTTTTTGCCAAATCTTTAAAAATCCCCATAACTTCAAGACCATTTTTTGAATCAAGAGCACCAGTCGGTTCATCAGCCAAAATTATTTCTGGATCATTCATAAGTGAACGAGCCACAGCCACACGCTGCTGTTGCCCACCAGAAAGTTCGGTCGGCTTATGATCTTTTCTGTCTAAAATACCAAAAGTTTTAAGAAGCTCTAGAGCTCTTTTTTCTCTTTCTTTTTTTTCTACCCCTGCATAAACACTAGGGAGCGCAATATTGGTCAAAGCTGACAAACGAGAAAAAAGATTAAATTGTTGAAACACAAAACCCATCTTTTTATTTCTTATAAAAGCCAAAGTATAATCATCGCGTACATCCCCAATATTTTCTCCTTCCAAAAAATATTTACCATCCGTCAGTGGATGCAAACAACCGATAATATTAAGAAGAGTGGTTTTTCCACCACCTGACTCACCCATCAATGCCACAAATTCACCACGCTTAATTTCTAAATCTATCCCACGCAATACTCTTACCTCTTCGCCGTTACTAAGATAATAAGACCTGTGTACATCCTCCATTTTTATAACTGAAGCTTCTAACATAACATTTAGTATTTAACCTTTTCTCCTTGCTCAAGCCCAGAAATAATTTCTACTTCTGAACCATCTGTAAAACCAGTTGTCACATTGCGAACACTACCATCTTCCAATCTTACAGCCGGTTTACCATCTATATTTTTCACAGCCTGTACTGGTACTATAAATACATCTTCCGCTTCGGCAATTATAAAATCCACATACACACTCATACCTTCCCTAATATCTAAAGCACTGGTATTTTCAAGTAAAACACGAACTTTATAAGTTACAATGCCATTACTTTGTTCTGAGACTAACGAAACAAAATTTACTTCACCTTCGGTCTCTGCACTATCGAGAGCATCGATTGTCACATTAGCTTTTTGTCCTGTTTCAATTTTACTAATATCAATTTCTTCAATTTGAGTTTCTACATAAAAAACATCTTTATTGAGAATTGTACAAAAAGGCTCATTTTTTTCTTCCACTACGATATCACCTGTTTTACCATTTAAAAGTACCACTTCACCATCAATAGGCGCCGTTAGAGTCGCTTCCTGAATTTGATACCAAATTTTATTGACATTGGCCTGAGCACTAGCCACACTACTACGAGCAGAGGCCAACTCGGACTCAGTCGGAGGATCCAATTCTTTAGCTAAACTATTTTTAGAATTTTCCAAACTTATTTGTGCTGACAATTCAGATGCTTGTGCGTCCTTTTTTTCTTGTTCTAAGTCATCAATAGATTTTTCATAAGCACTCAAATATGACTCATAGCTATTTTCTGCTGTATTGATAGCATCAATACTATTATTCAAAGAATTTAGAGCGGAAATAACAGATGACTTGGCGCTGCTAATACTACTTTTCAAACTATCAAGTTCTGACTGAGAAAGATTACCAATAGGTATTGTAGAATCCAAAACCTCTTGCATATGATATAGATGTTGTTGCATTTCTACAAGAGCTTCTTTGGACAATCCTGCACCAGATAAAATTTGTTCATGACTAGAATTAAGAACTAAAACAACAACCTGATTCTCAGCATTTTGAATTTTAGCTTTTGAAGAAATATAGGACTGATTAGCTTTATTTAAATTACTAGAATTTAAAGCAGACAAAACTGTTTCAAAATCATCATTAGACATAACATTATCAATCCCTAAAATATTATCGGAATCTGTAAGAGCTGACGATAAAGTATTTAATGAACTCAATGATGTGTTAATCAAATCTTCATAGGCACTTTTTACAATTGCACTATCATCTCCGCCTTCAGCTAATTTCAAATTATTTTCCGCAGTCTCCACAGCACGCTCGGCATCTTTTATGCTAAATTCATTTTGATAAATCGTCTTATCAAGTGAGGCTTCAGCTGATTCAACTGAATTTTTATATGAAACTAAATCTATATCAGTAGTACCCTCTTCCAATTCTACTAATTTGGCCACAGAGTATTGCAAAGAAGCCTGCCCTGAACTAAGATCTATATATAATTCATCTGTTCCAATACGTGCAATTTTATCACCTTTTTTGACCACAGAGCCCTCAGAAACGTAAACTTGTTCTATACGTACACCAGTATCTGAAAAAGACAAATCCACTCCATCCTTGGCAATAATATTACCATCAGATTCTATAACAACCTGGATATCTCCTTTTTCCACTTCAACGACCACATCTTCTTTTACTATCTTTTCTGTAGTATCACCCATTTTCCCATAAACAAAAAACCCTCCTAAAAATAAAAATACTATTGCAAAAATAATTTTTTTATTCTTAATTAAAGGTATAAATTTACGTACACCCCTGGACTTCTTACTCTGTTCAAGAATTGACCCAATTGATTGTTCTTTATTTATATTTGTCATATTATCTTAAAATTACAAACTCTGCTATTTTTCTATTTTCTACAGTTTTATCCAACCAGACCGTAATGCTACTTTCCACACTAACATCAACCAAAGAAGCTTCAATATTACGAGCATACATTGGAATACCTACCGGAATCAAAATTTTTACATCTCCCAGGCTATTTTCACGCATCAATTCATTCATTTCTTCTCTCTTTTCACCACCACCTTCTCCTGGAGGTTTTCCTCCCATACCACGCATACCACCACTAGCTACAAAGTTATTATTACTTTTATCATCCTCAGAATCATTCGTCCTACTCGCCATCATTTGTTCACGAATTGCTTCCATATCTACTTGGGTAATTACAACTTCATTTCCTACAATAGATTTTATAATACCCGATATATCAACTTCTCTTTCTGGTGTTTTAATTTTAGAATTACTTTGCTTATAATCCTGACTTTTTGTATTGTCTTCTTGGTTGTTAATACCGTCTACATTTGTATTACCACACCCCGATGTAACCATAATAAAACCAAAAAGAACAAAAAAACCTACCAAAGTAAGAGTATTTTTTAACATAAAATTTTTAATTAATATTATTCATAATATATTACGCATAAGTATACATTTTCTTTCAATTATTATAACATAAAGCCACCTAGAAGGCGGCTTTATAATTTTCTATATTTTAGATTAATCCTGTACTCTTCCACCATAGTCACCTGTCTCAGTATTTACCAATATTTCCTCACCTTCTTTAATAAAAATTGGAGCATGGATATGAAGACCATTATCTAATCCGATTTCTTTGGTTACACTACCACTAGCAGTATCACCTTTTACAGCCGGAGGTGAATCAATAACTTTATATTTAACTTTCTTTGCGAGCTGAATTGCCACAACATTACCTTCGTGTAAAGAAGCAATTACATCCAGACCTTCTTTTAGATATTTAATATCATCACCAATAATATCTTCTGACACTTCCACAGTTTCATAGGTGCTATTATTCATAAAAGAATATAGTTCTCCCTTATTATAAAGATACTGGAAAGTTTCATGGTCTACACGAACAGAATCAATAGTTTCACCACTCTTATATGTAATTTCAATTCCTTTATCTCCACCAATAGCTCTTAATTTACATTTAAAAAAAGCCTGTCCTTTTCCAGGATTAACAAAGCTAAAATTAGAAATTATATAAAATTTTCCATTGTGACGGAGGACTGCACCTCTTTTTATATCATCAGTACTTCCCATAAAAAAATAGTTTTTAGCCAATAGTTTTTAGCCAATAGTTGCATATAGCGATTCTCGATAGCGATAAGACATTCTTAACACCTCATCAAGCAACTTATCAGCTTTGTCCCACTGGTCGATAGATAAAATATTTAATTTTTTAGATATTATAATTTGTGTTTCAAGTTCTAACCCAGAAGCAAAGGAAATATTTACAAAATGAGCATTTTCTTTGACACTTTTCCTTCCATAACCTTCGGCAATATTAGAAGGCATTGAAACTGAACATCTTCTCATCTGACTTACTAGACCAAACTTTTCTTCCTGAGGAAACGATTCTGTCAGTCTGTAAATTTCAACGACCAATTCAATAGATTTTTGCCAAACAAATAAATCTTTATAAGTTTTCATAAACTATAGACTATTGGCTATGAACTACTAACTAAACAGTTTTGACATTGGTAATGTTAGCACATCATCTATATTTTTACAATCTAGGAGTACTTGAACCAAACGATCCACACCAAGAGCAATGCCGGCTGATTTTGGCATATTTCTTAAGGCCTCAATAAATTCCATATCAATCTCATAAACTTCTTTGCCATGTCTCTTTCTCTCAGTCTGTTCCTCTTCTAAACGTTTCAATTGTTCATCTGCGTCTATTAGCTCAGAAAAAGCATTGGCGAGCTCCATACCACCTATATACACCTCAAATCTCTCGGCATATCTAGGGTCACTTTCTGATATTTTTGATAATGACGCCATCTGTGCAGGATAATTATAAACAATAGTTGGCCCGATCAATTTAGGTTCAATCTTATCTAAAAATATTCTATAAAATAATTCTTCATAATTTTCATCTTTGCCTGGCTTATACCCCAAGCTCTGACACAACTCAAACATTTTTCCTGTTTCCAAATATTCATCTAAATCAACACCGACACATTCTTTCCAAAGTTCACTCATTTTAATTTTTTGAAATTTAGATTTTTTAATTTGTAATTTATCAACTAAAAAAGAAAATAGATTCTCAACGTCTTCCATTATTTTATAAAAATCACAATCTACCCTATACCACTCAAGCATAGTAAACTCTGGATTATGCAAACCACCAAAACTCTCAACATTCCGAAAGCACTTACCCAAATAAAAAATATCACCAAAACCTGCTGATAACATTTTCTTCATAGTATATTCTGGGGAAGTATGGAGATAGCCTAAAAACTCCTTTTTCTGTTCATCTAACACAGACACCTTCATAGGCGCCAAATTAGGCTCTTGGCCGGTTAATTTCACAATACTTGGTGTTTCTACCTCAGTAAATTTTTGCAACCAAAACCACTCTCGTATTAGCTTAGTAATCTGAAAACGTAATTCCAAATTTTCTTTATTTTTAGCAATATGATAAGTGTGTGACATAGTATTATGATTTTACCCCAAAATTCTCTAAAAAGCAAAAAACCATCCAGAGGACGGTTTTTTACCATACAGTAATTGGGACATCAGTTAGTAACTGAATAAACCCAGAAATATTATACACTACTTATTTAAATAGTGCAAACACTAGATTCAATATCCACTTGTGGATAATAAATCTGAGCGGTAAACCAGATTCGAACTGGCGACCTCTTCCTTGGCAAGGAAGCGCTCTAGCCAACTGAGCTATTACCGCATACTTAGTTGCGGGACCAGGACTCGAACCTGGAACCTGCGGGTTATGGGCCCGCCGAGCTGCCAATTGCTCTACCCCGCTTATATATTTTTTTGAGACGTTTCTGGGTCAAATTGTATAATGACCCGCCGACCCGATCAAATCGGGA
>CAZRUM010000010.1:0-6597 GCA_964603435.1 uncultured Gammaproteobacteria bacterium
GTACTGCCAAACAAAATAAACCAGAAGGAAAAGATAAAAAAACTTTCAAAGATGTAGCTGGTGCTAAAGAAGCCAAAGAAGAATTGCTAGAGATTGTAGATTTCTTAAAAAATCCAAAAAGATTTACTGACATGGGTGCAAAAATTCCTAAAGGAGTTTTACTCATGGGCTCTCCTGGTACTGGTAAGACTCTTATTGCAAAAGCAGTAGCTGGAGAAGCTGAAGTGCCATTCTTTCATATCTCTGGTTCTGAGTTTGTAGAGATGTTTGTAGGTGTGGGTGCTTCTCGCGTGCGTGATTTATTTAACAAAGCCAAAAAAGCAGCTCCAGCTATAATATTCATAGATGAGATTGACGCAGTTGGTCGCAAGCGTGGTGCTGGTCTTGGTGGAAGTCATGATGAACGTGAACAAACTTTAAATCAAATTTTAGTAGAGATGGATGGTTTTGATCCTCATCTCGGTGTTATCGTGGTAGCCGCTACCAACCGTCCAGATGTATTGGATCCAGCTCTTCTTCGACCAGGTCGTTTTGATCGCCGTGTGGTGATTGATTTACCTGATATAAAAGACAGAGAAGAAATTTTGGAAGTTCATGCTAAAGGTAAACCACTGGCAAAAGATATAAAACTACGCAATATTGCAGAGCGTACTCCAGGATTTTCTGGAGCTGATCTTGCCAATCTTTTGAACGAGGCTGCTATTCTTGCAGTGCGTCTTAACAAAAAACAAGTTGATACTGGAGAAGTTTTGGAAAGTATTGAAAAAGTATTGCTTGGTCCAGAAAAGAAATCTCGTGTTATGTCTGACAAAGAACGTGAGATGACAGCCTATCACGAAGCAGGTCATGCAGTAGTAGGACATTTCTTACCAAACTGTGACAAGGTTCGTAAGATTTCAATTATTGGTCGTGGTATGGCTGGTGGCTATACTCTATCAATGCCAGACAAAGATGTTCGCTACAAAACTCTAGCTCAGTTCAAAGACGAACTCGCTATGATCCTCGGTGGCTATATGACAGAAAAAATAATTTATGGTGATGATCAATTATCAACTGGTCCATCTAGCGATCTTAAAAAAGCTACACAGATAGCAAAGTCTATGGTGGTGCGTTATGGTATGAGTGATAAGCTCGGTCCACGTCAGTTTGCAGAAAATGAAGAAATGATTTTTCTAGCTCAAGAAATACATGATAAGAAAAATTATTCAGAAAAAACAGCGGAAATTATTGACGCTGAAATTGATCGTATTTTAAGAGAAGCTAAAAAATTAGCGGGGCACATTATAGAAAAACACAGACAGCAAATGGATGAACTAGTAAAAGTCTTACTAGAAAAAGAAACCGTAGAGGAAAGTGTGTTTAATAAAGTTATGTCTTCTTACACTAAAGCTTCGGAGGATAAAGAGGAAGAGAGATTGGAGAAATAAAATTTGAATAAAAAATAGATAAACTGTAGAGACGCGATTAATCGCGTCTCTACTTTTTTTTAAAATAAATTTTAACAAACAAAAAACACCTGCACATATCTCCTTGCACTACTTCTAATTTTTTTAGAAACAATGCAAGTCGGTGCAGATGTTGATTGTTTGGCGCCGATTGCCTCTCTAGGATAGAGAGAGGAATGTTTTTGACTTCAGTCACTCTCTGCCGCAAGAGTGGCCTTCGTCAGTCGCCGCTGACTCCGTCGCCATTTTCTTCATCGTTGTCTACCACTACGATGTCGGTGATGGCTGCTTCGTTGTCTTTGACGACTTCATGTGTTGTGGTCGGCGTCGTGTCTAATCAGCCTCCGTGGCGCCGTCGCCCAGTTCGGTGGGGGACACAATGATTCTTTTACCCGCCGGAATCACTCCGTCGGGGAAGAAGATCGGCTCGAGGCTGCGACTAGCCTGCACCTGGTAGGCTACGATTCCCCCCGCCACCTCGATGAAGGTTCTGCCACAAATGGCTCCCACAGCGATGTTGTGGTTGGCTTGGTGAAGCCATTGGGCAACCCAGTCCATGTCCACGGAGCAGAGCCTGTGTTTTTCGAGACGCTCCTCCAGCTCATCGTACGGAACATCTTGGTCGAGCTGTTTTGCGTAAATGATTCCATCATCGAACAGCATGCTGTGCCTCCTCAGGCAGTGGTTAACAATGCAATATTTTTACCATATACACAAATATTTGTCAAGCTTTTAGATAGTTTTCTTAGATTGTGGTATAATATTAACAAATAATAAATATCAAAATCTAAATTATAAATTAGGTTTAGATTTAATATATAAATATATGAAAACTCCACTCTATCGTCAGGCTTTGGCCCACAGCTGGCAGTTAGCAAAGAATCACAAACTCCTTTGGGTTTATGGTTTGTTTGCAACTTTTTTAGGGCAAATGGGATTGCTTGAGCTCATTGGAAAAGTTGGGGTATCTTCTAGTGATTATGCTCTTCATCCAAAATGGTTGGCTTTTCCAAAATTTTGCCAATATGTTGCATCAGGTTTTAAAGCAGAATATATTCCAGTAGAGGGTTGGATTTGGATGGTTTGGCTTGGTGTTATTTTGCTGGGTTTACTGGCTGCTTTTGTCTTTATGTCAGTTTTGTCACAGGGTGCTTTGATTCATGCTTCGGCCAAATCAGTCAAAAGTAAAAAATTACCAGATGTGGGTGTGGCTTGGCATGTAGGTGTAAGTCATTTTTGGCGTTTGTTTACTTTGAACTTGGTTAAAAAATTAATAATGGTAATTTTGTCCGTACTAGTAGGTTTTGCTACTCTAAATTTTGTTGTCCAAGAGAGTGGTTGGAATCTATTTGTATTTTTATTAGCATTTTTGGCAGTCGTGTTGGTTGGTATGGTTATTTCATTTTTAGTAATTTATGCAGCTGGTTATGTGGTAGTAGAAGAATATCCTTTGGGTAAAGCTGTTGCTTCTGCTTGGAAATTATTTATAGATCACTGGTTAGTTTCAATTGAGGTTGGTCTTGTAATTTTATTTATGAATGTGGTTTTGGGTTTGGTGGTCCTGTTTGCTTTTATGGTTATTTTCTTCCCAACTTTATTGGCTTGGTTGGTTGCTAGTCTTACTTTTTCATATTGGCTATATTTTATTGGTCTAACTTTGGGAGTAGTCGGGTTTACTCTGTTTATAATTTTAGTAGGGTCTTTATTTACGGTTTATACTACTTCTGTTTGGACTTATTTGTTTATGAAAATGCACAAACACGGTATTCATAGCCGTATAATGCATTGGTCAGGACATATATCTAAAAAGCACTAATATTATATTTAATACATTCTAATTACGAAACCCACTTCGTGGTACGAATTTACGAATTACGAAATTGTGCAAGCTGAGTTTTTCGGAATTCGAAAATTCGTATAGATTCGCAATTAGAATGTAAATTTATAAACTTTTAACTACTACGTATGGTAGCTTTTCAAACAATTGATGATCTAATTGATAAAGATCAAGATGTAAATCCTGAGGACTTGAAAAAAGCTCCTGGGCTTAAGGTTGCTACCAAAGAAATAAATGAAGCTTTTGTTAAAAAAATGAAAGATGTGGGTATAAAAGAAAAAGAACACGAAGCTATGCGTTTGTCAGCCAAGCTAAGTATTCCTCATATTGATCTAGAAAAGTTTCCAGTTAGTCATGAGTCTTTGCGTCAGGTTTCAAAAGAAATGGTAAAAGAATTGGGTGCTGTTTGTTTTTATGCTACTCAAGATGAAGTTAGGGTTGGGGCGCTTGATCCGAGCCGTGAAGAAGTTCAAGAATTATTGCATGCTATAGAAGAACGTAATCATGCTCATGGTGCTCTTTATGTTATCTCAAAGCACAGTTTGGATAATGTATTGAAATTATATGCGAATTTACCAGAAATTGAACCAATTACTAAAGATATAGAGGTAAAAGTGGAAGATATAGAGGCAGTGCAAGCTAGTGTCAGTGATTTTAGTTCTCTTCAAGAAAGTCTGGATAGAAAGACGGCTAGTGATTTACTAGTTTTACTTTTGGGAGCGTCTCTAAAATTGAATGCTTCTGATTTACATATTGAAGCTGAAGAGGAAGGTGTTGCTGTTCGTTTGCGTTTGGATGGTGTTTTGCATGATGTTGCAACTTTGGATAAACAAGAATATTTAAAATTAGTCAGTCGTATAAAATTAGTCTCATCTTTAAAAATTAATGTAAAAGATAAACCACAAGACGGGCGTTTTACTATCAAACCACCAGAAGGTGAAGTAGATGTCCGTGTTTCTACTATGCCAACTGTTTATGGTGAAAGTGTGGTAATGCGTTTGCTCAGACAAACAATGGAAGGTTTAAATTTAGATTCATTAGGTTTGCGTGATAGAGCCTATGTTACCCTAAAAAAAGAAATAGAACGCCCCAATGGCCTCATCATTACGACTGGCCCGACTGGTTCTGGTAAAACTACTACGATGTATGCCATCATGAATATTTTGAATAAAGAAAATGTAAAAATTATTACTTTGGAAGATCCTGTAGAATATAAAATGAAAGGTATCAATCAAAGCCAAGTTGATATTTCCAAAGATTATACTTTTGCTAAGGGTCTAAAATCTATTTTACGTCAGGATCCAGATATCGCTATGGTGGGAGAAATTCGTGAATTAGAAACAGCCGAAATTGCTATCCAAGCATCTCTGACAGGTCATTTAATTTTATCTACAATTCATACCAATGACGCTGCAGGGGCAGTACCGAGATTTTTATCTATGGGGGTGAAGCCATTTTTGTTAGCTCCAGCACTCAATTGTGTTATTGGTCAGCGCCTAGTAAGAAAAATATGTGATAAATGTGTAGTAGAAGAAGAGGTAGATTCTCATATGTTGGAAAGAGTCGGGGAGATTATAGCTGAAATGCCTGAAGACAAGAAAAAAGAATTTGAAAAGAAAGAATTAAAATTTTACAAAGGTAAAGGTTGTGAAGAGTGTGGTGGAATTGGTTATAAAGGCAGGGTTGGTATTTACGAAGTCTTCTCCGTTACTCCAGAAATAAAGGAAATGATAATTAACGGTCATGTGTCAGAATATGATATCAAAAAAGCAGCTATTGCTCAGGGTATGGTAACAATGGCTCAAGATGGTATAATAAAAGCACTAGAAAAATTAACCTCTTTAGAAGAGGTATTTAGAGTATCAGAATAGCCTCCTTCGGGCTCGTAATATTCGAATTACGAATCTGTACGAATTTTCGAAATTCGAAAATTCGAACCACGAAGTGGATTTCGTAATTAGAATGTTATTTTCTCTACCTTATTTCTTAAAAAAAATTAATAATCCAATATATGACTCCAAGACGAAAAGAAACAAATTTTGTAGATAACCAACCTGTTAGGTTTTATAAAATAATTGCCCTTACTTTTCTTGTTTTGACAGTGGTATTGTTTGCTGTGATTGTTTTTATGTCTTCAAAGCAAGCTACTATTACGGTGATTACAAAATCAGAAATAGCCGAGGCTACCAAGTTTGTTAGTGTTGGAGAAGATGAAAAAAATAAGGGAGTGGTAATTAGTCAGGATATGGAACTAAGTAAAAAATATAATCCAACTGGCACCAGAGAAGAATTGGATGTGGCCACTGGCTTTGTGACTTTGCACAATGAGACTGAATATAATCAACCATTGGTAGCAACTACTAGGTTGCTTACTCCAGATGGAATTTTATTTCGCCTAAGAGATAGAGTTTCAGTACCAGCAGGAGGAACTATCGGTGTGGCAGTTTATGCCGATGAAGAAGGTAAAGGTGGAAATATTGGTCCAGTAAAAAAATTTATTATTCCGGGGTTGAGACAAGAAACACAGGCATTGATCTACGCTTCTAGTGATAGTGTGATGACTGGTGGAGTAAAAGTTTTGGGAGTTCTTAGTACTGATGATCTAAAAAAAGCTGAAATAGATATGCTAGCGACTTTGGAGAAAAAAGCCAGAACAGAATTAGAACAATTGAATCCAGATATGAAAATGGTTTACTCACTGGTTGAGAGTAGTATAGCGACTGAGGCCAGAGTTGGCGAAGAGGTGGCTGGTTTTGAGCTAACAGGCAAAGCAGTCGTAGTAGGAGTTTTTTATAATGACGAAGATTTACGTGGTGATGCCCAAGAATTATTAAATAAAAGAAAAGTGACCGAAGCCGAAGATGTGGAGGAAGGTTGTGATTATTCTGTCTCTCTTGATAATTATAATTTAGAAGAAGGTAGTGCAGTTTTGAAGTTGTTTGTCTCAGGTGAGGTAAGACTCAATCCAGAAAGTGATCAAGTAGACAAAATGATTTTTTATGGAAAAACCAAAGATGAGATTAGACGTTATTTGTTATCTTTAGATCATGTCCATGGAGTAGAAATAAAATTTAAACCAGCCTGGATGCATACCGTTCCTCATGTGGCAGAGCATGTACAGGTGATTGTTAAAGATGTAGAATAAAAATTAAATTTTCAAAATAAAAATCACCCGACATAATGTCGGGTGATTTTATAATCCACTCTTCGCTCCGTTATCACTCATTACAATTTTGGTGGATTATAATGAATGGGGAATGGGAGCGAACGTGGGGAGTTGTTCGCTAGTAGGTGAGGTTGTGTTCGTTCCAGGTG
>CAZRUM010000010.1:6697-31006 GCA_964603435.1 uncultured Gammaproteobacteria bacterium
AGGTGAACAGGCCCCAAAGAAGAGTACGCCGACGATCTCCTGGTCAGCGAGAGCTAGACCGAGGAGCTGGTCGTTGTCTTGGTTTCCATCCCAGCACACTTCGTGAGGGATGAAGCCTTCCGCGTCCTCGTCGCAGATCTTGCTGACGAGGGCGAGGCGGAGCTGGCGCTCCTGCTCGTCCACGTTGTCGTCGGTGAGTGGAGAGGACATGATGCCCATCTCGCTCATCGTGTCGACCGCGTTGGGCTGATCCTCTTCTTTGCTGAGGCGGGGTATGAGGATGACCGCAATGGCCATCAAGAAGAGGGCGATGAGAGTTGTCGGCTTGTAGAGAAAGTCCTTAGGACTTCCTTTCCTTGTGCGGTTTATGACCGCGTCGATTGTGAAGAACAGGCGTTCCGAAACCCAATTTGGGTATTTAGCGAACGAGAAAGTATATCATAAAGACAGGTCTTTGTCAAGGTCTTTATCCACTCTTTCTGTTAGTTTTTAGCTAAAATAAGGTAAAAAAGTGATATTTAGTTGACCCCGCACAATGTTCACTCCGGCTCGTTTTACCCTGTCATGCGACAGGGTAAACTTCACCGAGAGGAACATTTGCGGGGCAAGCTTTTTATAGATATTGACAATGGTTTTGATTAGTTATATTATATATGCAGGTGATTGGCACGGCTACCAACTGTGCTCTCGCAAGAGATCCCGACTAAGTCGGGACTAAACCCAAGACAACTGAATTTAAGTGAAACTTCGGGTGGAACCGTCCCAATTATTATTGAGACCCCGATACTATTATTTAGTGTCGGGGTTTTTTTGTACATTGATTTCACAGATTTATAAAAGATTTCACTGAGTATGGTGGAACTTTATGTAATCTGTGGAATCAGAGTTTTAAATCAGTGTAATCAATGTTATATATGGAAGAAAAAAATATAGAAATGATGTGTCATTCGTGTGCACATCTAGTAGCAGCTGCTGCCCAGTCTCTTTATCCAGAAGCTAAGTTTGGAGTGGGACCGGTCGTTGAAAATGGTTTTTATTATGATATAGATTTTGGTGAGCCAATTGGTGAGGAAGATTTGAAAAAAATTGAAAAACGCGCTAAAGAGTTATTCAAACAAAAAATAAAATTTGAAAGAGAAGAGATGGGAATTGACGAGGCTATAAAATATTTTGCTGATAATAAACAAGAATACAAAGTAGAACTCTTAAAAGATATAAAAGAAAAAGGTACTACCAAGCTTGATCCAGAAGAAGCTGATCTAGCTGACAGCGTAGACCATGTTTCACTTTATAAGACTGGAGATTTTGTAGATCTTTGTCGTGGTCCACATGTGGAGCATACAAAACAAGTTGGAGTTTTTAAACTTACAAAACTTGCCGGCGCTTATTGGCGTGGTGATCAGAATAATGCTCAATTGCAGAGAATATATGGTGTTTGTTTTGAAACAAAGGACGAACTGAATGATTATCTGCATCTGATTGCTGAGGCTGAAAAGAGAGATCATAAAAAACTTGGTCGTGAGTTAGATTTGTTCAGCTTTCATGAAGAAGCTCCAGGTTTCCCTTTTTTCAAACCAAAGGGAACTATTATTTGGAATGAACTGACTAAGTATTGGCAAGAAGTGCATAGTTTGGCAGGTTATGGAGAAGTAAGAACCCCAGTAATTCTTTCTAAATCTTTGTGGGAAAAATCTGGACATTGGGATAACTATCGTGAGAATATGTACACTACTGAGATTGACGAAGAAGAGTATGCTATCAAGCCTATGAACTGTCCCGGTGGAATGTTATTGTTTAGAGAAGGTATTCATTCTTATCGTGAATTACCAGTGCGTTGGGCCGAGATTGGACTCGACCATCGCCATGAGCTGTCTGGTGTTTTAAATGGTTTGTTTAGAGTTAGATCTTTTTGGCAGGATGACGCCCATATCTTTATGACCGAGGAACAAATCAAAGATGAGATTTTGGGAGTAATTAATCTAGCAGATGAGATTTATTCAAAATTTGGCTTGGAATCTAATCTAGAACTATCTACTCGTCCAAAGAAAAGCATAGGTAGTGATGAGGCTTGGGAAATGGCCACTAAGGGCTTGAAAGACGCTTTGGATGACTCTGGTAGGGAATATGTGGTAAACGAAGGAGACGGGGCATTTTATGGCCCTAAGATAGACCTGCATATCAAAGACGCCCTTGGTCGTACTTGGCAATGTGGTACAGTACAGTTAGATATGAATTTGCCAGAAAGATTTGATCTGACATATATAGATAAAGATAATTCAGAAAAAAGACCAATTATGATTCATCGTGTTATTTATGGATCCTTTGAAAGATTCTTTGGTATTTTAATAGAACATTATGCTGGTGCTTTTCCAGTTTGGTTGTCACCTGTGCAAGTTCATTTTGTACCGGTTTCAGAAAAGCATGTAGAGGGTGCCAGAAAAATAGCTGAAGAATTTAAAACTTTGGATATTAGGGTGGAGATTGATGAAGCTGATGAAACTGTGGGAAATAAAATTAGAAAATCTGCCAAACAAAAACATCCTTATGTGCTTGTAGTAGGAGATAAAGAATTGGCAGGTGAAGACTTAATGATTCGTGTACGTGGACAAGAAGAACAAGAGAATATAGGAAAGAAAGAATTTATTGAGAGGGTCTTAGAAGAGATAAAGGATAGAAAATAAGAGTAATAAAAAATCCCCTGAGTAAGGGGATTTTTTTGATGTGTGGATTATTAAGCAGCTTTTTTTAGTGGTTCTGACTCTTCTATTTCTTTTGGTTTGATAGGTGTTACACCAGCTTCTGTTTCAGCTAATCTTTTTTGATAAGTTTCTTCACCTTGTTTGGCTACCGAATTTAGAATCTCAGTTTCTTTTTTATCTGTAGGGTTTTCATAGCTGATTTTTTCTTTTCTTGCCATTTCTTCTTCACTGGCCTCAGCTAGAGACATATCTTCTCCTTGTTTAGCTTTACCAATACTACGGAGACGATCCATCAAGCCTGGTTTTTGTCCTTCCATATGTTTATTTTTAAAAATAAAACTACTTACATCTACCATTATAGCACGATTTTAGCCTTTTGTCAAGGTAGTCCTTGAATTTTTTTGCTTAATACAGTATAATTGTGGTCCTTAATAAACCGTATGAAGCAATATTATTATCATATTGTCACTTATGGATGTCAGATGAATAAGACTGATTCTGAAAGAATGGCGTCTATTTTGCAAGATATGGGTCTAAAGCCTACTGTTGATGAAAAGCAGGCTGATATTGTATTACTCAATAGTTGTTCGATACGTGAATCAGCCGAAGCCAGAGTTTATAGTAAGACCAATAATATTTCAAAGTTAAAAAGAAAGAAACCAGATCTAATTGTGGGGGTGACTGGTTGTATGCCTGGTCGTGATAAAGATGGAAAGATTGAGAGAAGACTAAAGGAAGTAGATTTGTTTTTTAAAAATGATGAAATGGTTAATTTACCAAAATGGCTGTGCAAACTAAATTCAGAATTTAAAAAAATAAAAACTCCCAAAGAATATTTGAATATAAAACCAGTTTACAAAAGTAAATTTCAAGCCTTTGTGCCGATTCAGACCGGTTGTAATCATTTTTGTACTTATTGTGCTGTGCCTTATGCTCGTGGGACAGAAGTAAATAGATCTTTGAAAGATATTTTGGAAGAAATAAAATGTCTAGCAGAAAAAGGCTACAAAGAAATAACATTATTGGGCGAGCTTGTAAATCATTATACAGCTAAGGATTCACAATATTTTTCTAAAGATAATATCTATAAAAAAAGTGATTTTGCCAAATTGCTTTGGGAAGTAAATCAAATCGAAGGAGTAGAAAGAATTCATTGGACAGGGCCACATCCTATTTATATGGATGACGAAGTGATAGATGCTCTGACTTTACCAAAGCAAATAAATTTTCTTCATTTGCCTGTGCAGTCTGGGAGTTCAAAAATTTTAAAGAAAATGAGCCGTCGTCATGATAGAGAATTTTTTATTGATTTGATAAAAAAAATTAAAGCCAAAAAACCAGACATAGCTATTGGGACTGATTTGATTTTGGGTTTTTGTGGTGAGACTTTGGAAGATTTTGAAGAGACTTTAAGTCTGTATAGAGAATGTGATTTTGACATTGCTTATCCTGCCAAATATTCTACTCGTTCGGGTACAGTAGCTGCAAAGAATTTTACAGATGATGTGTCTCAAGAAGAAAAGAAAAGACGTTGGTTTGCGGTGCAGGATTTGATGGAGGAAATTACTCTTAGAAAGAATAAGGAATATGTTGGTAAGACAGTCTCTGTGATGGTGGAGACTTATAAGAGCGGTTGGTGTCAGGGTAATTCATCTGAATTAAAATTAACTAGATTCAAAAGTAGTGAAGATTTGACAGGACAAATTGTCTGTGTAGAAATAAAAAAGGCCGATGTCTGGCGTTTAGATGGGGATTTGGTATAATATAGACATTGATTCCACTGATTATTTAAAAAGGATTCCATAGATTAATAAAAATTATAAATATGTATAAAGAGGGGGATTTAACTAGACAAATAATTGGTGTGGCAATGAAAATACATCGTGAAATCGGACCCGGATTTCAAGAGAGGGTTTACCATCAGGCTATGATTGTGGCTTTGAGAAAAGAAGGATTGAAAGTAGAAAGTGAAAAAAAATTCGATATAAAATTTCAAAATATATGGGTAGGGACATTTCGGTTAGATTTGCTAGTTAGTAATAAAGTTGTGGTAGAGTTAAAAGCTGTATCAGGAGAAATACCGAAATTATTTCAAACACAAACTATTTCATATTTAAAAGCAAGTGGTTTGGAAGTTGGATTATTATTAAACTTCTGCAATCAGAGTTTAGAAGTTAAAAGATTTGCTAATTATAAAAATTATAATAAAAATCTGTGAAATCTTTGCCATCAGGCAAACAGTTTAATCTGTGAAATCAATGTTATATGAGAACTGAAACAAAAAAATTACAAAAAGTGGTGGCTATTGTTGGTCCAACAGCCTGTGGTAAGACAGATTGGGGTTTGCGATTGGCGCAAAAATATAAAGGTGAAATAATCTCAGCTGATTCTAGGCAGGTTTACAAAAAAATGGATATAGGTACTGCTAAAGCACCGGGAGAATGGCGTCGTAATGGTTTACGTTCGACTTATTATGTTCATGATATACCACATCATTTGATGGATTTTTTAGATCCTGGTAAACAGTTTACCGTAGCTGAATTTAGAGATAAAGCTATTAAATATTCCAAATTAGCCCACAAAAATAATAGAATACCTTTTATAATCGGTGGAACTGGTTTGTATATGTATGCTTTTACTAGTAATTTACAAATTCCACGAGTTGCCCCCAATAAGAAACTCAGAAAAAGTCTAGAAGAAAAAACCAATAAGGAATTGATGAGGTGGTTGGAAAGTTTGGATCCAAAAACTGCCAAGGCGGTAGATGAAAATAACAAAAGAAGAATAATTAGAGCTTTGGAAGTTTGTATTTTGAGTGGTACGCCATTTTCTGAACAACAAACCAAAGGTGATACAATTTTTAATTTTTTACAAATTGGTATTGAAGTTGATAGAGAAGTTTTGTATAAAAGAATAGAAAAGAGAGTACAAGAGATGTTTGATATGGGATTGTTGAAAGAAGTGGAAGCTTTACTAAAACAAAAATATGCTTGGGAATTACCTTCAATGAGTGGAATTGGTTATAGTCAATTTAAAGAATATTTTGAAGGAAAAATTTCTTTAGAAGAGGTCAAAGAAAAATTAAAACGCGATACTCGTAGATATGCCAAAAGACAATTAACTTGGTTTAAACGTGATAAAAATATTGTTTGGTGTAAAGACTATAAAGAAGCCGATGAATTGGTAAAGAATTTTTTAAAAGATTAGATATGCCTATTAGCTCTAATAAAAATTTATCTTTAGGGAACTCTGTTGGGTCTGTGGGCAGAGCTCAGAATTTTTCGTCTACAAATTTAGGGAGAGAATCTATCAAAGATGCCAGGGTATCGGCCAATCAAGTTGCTCGAGCAAAAGCTGGTAAAGGATACAATCCAGGCACAACTTCTATTTTTCATGTAGGTGAAGAAAAAAAAAGTAATAAAGTAAATGCAGATGAGCAGTCCATGTCTGAAGATGAAGAACTTGATGAAGTGAGAGACAGAATTCGTTATCAACATATTCGTGATTTGTCCGAACAAAGAAAAGAAGAAGATGTCGGAAAGAATGTTTATGATATTGGATTAAAAACAGGAGGGCAATTTAGAAGTGGTGGGCGCAATAGTATAAAAAGAAAATTAGCCAAACTTTATCAAACATCCCCGGCTAGTTATAAAAATATTAGTAAAAAAGATAGAGAATATTTTCAAGATGTGGTTAAAAAACATGCCAAAAAAGTTTCGATTGGTTCTGGGTTTGGTAGATTGGCGAAGCGTAAAATGAAATTGCAGGTAGAGCGTGATAGAAGAAAAGGTACAATAAGCTATGATGATGCTAAGGATATGAAAAGGATGGTTAATCAGATGCCAAAACAAACTAGAGCGTTTAAATAAAAAATCCGACGTTACGTCGGATTTTTTATTTAGTTTATTTTTTCTTGATAAGCTTTCCAACCGGCTTCTTTATATCTCTTTGCTTCGGTTAGAGGATCATCTGCCTGATATATTCCTCGGCCGACGATTATGATATCACTATCTTGATCTCTAATTACTTTTTCTGGAGTGTTGTATTGTTGTCCTAGCCCATCATCTCCTTGTATTAGCTTTACTCCCGGTGTCATATTTACAAAACACGGATCGTCAATCAATTTTCGCATGGTAATAAAACCTATAACAAAGTCTTTGTGCTCTTCTGCCATTTTTAAACTAGCCTGCGTATATTCACCCTTAGCAAGATTACCTTTTGGGCTCATCTCTGCTAATAGTAATAGACCTCTGCCTTTGTGTAGTCCTATTTCTTTTAAACCTTCAATAATACCAGGACCAGGTACAGTATGGGCATTGGTAATGTCGGCCCAGTCTGCAATATGATAAACGCCATCTTGATATTGGTGTTTTACTGTATTGCCAATATCAGCAAATTTTCTATCTTCAAATAATAGAAATTCATGTTGTTCAGAGAGTCTTTGTAATTGTGTCACCAGATCCATATCAAAATCCTCAACAATATCAATGTGGGTTTTCAACACACAAATCTCTGGTCCTAGTTCCTCAGCAATTTTTAGAAGTTCTGCTTTTGTAGTGACATCAGCGGCAATTGCCAAGTTAGTTTGTTTTTCTTCCATCAGTCTAAATAGACGGATAGAAGCTGGGTTGGTGCAAAGTTTAGAACGTTCAATATAAGTTAGCATAGTTATGATTTTAATTTTTTTGTTCACCTAGAGGAAAGCCATGTTTTGGTCCCCATTCTCCTGGGTTTTTGTTCCAGTCTAGGACCATATTTAGACTTTCTTCATCAATAAAATTATTTTCTGCGGCCACCTGAGCCAAGATATCAAAGTTTGTAAGAAAAACTGTTTTACAGTTTCCAGCTTCAAATTTTTCTGTAGCTTTTTTTAGATTGTAAGTAAAAATTCCTACCATAGCCAAAACTTCAGCTCCAGCTTCTCTTGTTGATTCCACTGCGTTCATGCTACTGCCACCAGTACTAGCAAGATCCTCAATTACAACTACTTTTTTACCATTGATATCTCCGCCTTCAATTAATTTTGCTCTACCATAGTCTTTACTTTGTTTTCTAATATAGACAAAAGGTTTTTTTAATTCTGCTGCTATCCAAGCTCCCCAAGAAATAGCTCCGGTGGCAGTGCCGGCAATTATTTCTGGATTCATTTCTCTAATTATATCTACAAAACCTTTTACAATAATTTCTCTTTCTTCTGGAAAAAAATTTAATAATCTATTATCACAATAGATTGGGCTTCTGATTCCAGAGACATAAGTGTATGGCTCCTCAACATTTAGAGTGACAGCCTTTTTTTCTAATAAAATTTTGGCAACTTCTTTTTCTATATTTTCCATAGTTTAAAATTAAAATTAAAAATTTATAAATCAATTTTAGCACCGCTTTTGTCACGATGATAATGTCCAAACTCTTTTATTTTATTGGCTAGTTCGCGTTTGACTACTGGACCTTGTTTGCACATACAAATCCCCAGATCGTCCACGGCACATTGACCGCAAACACCAATGCCACATTTCATGTGGCGTTCAATACTGACTTCACAGTCCGTTTCTTTTTCATTACAAAGATCTAATACTTTCTTTTCCATAAGTTCTGGACCACAAGTACAGCTGATAGAATTTTTATCAATTAACTCTGGAAGTAGATCAGTAATAAAACCTTTGTGTCCTTTACTGCCGTCATCAGTTGAGATGTGCATGTTTACATTTGATAATTTTTCCATTCGGGTTTCAAACAGTAATAAATCTTTATTTCTGGCACCCATACAAAAATCAATTGTCACTTTTTCTTTTTTTTGAAGTTCCTCAGCTAGGAATCCTAGTGGGGCTGCCCCATAGCCACCAGCTACCATTATATAGTGTGTATTGTCTTTTACAGAGAAGCTAGTACCATAAGGACCACTTATTCCAACTCTGTCACCCTCATTCATTTCAAATAGCTTTCCTGTCATTGGGCCGCGTTTGAAAATTGTTAGACCAAAACTCTCCCCATTATCAAAACCTACGGAAAATGGTTTTTGATCGACACCTGGTACCCAGAGCATAACAAATTGTCCTGGTTTGGAGCTAAGTTCATAATCAAAATAAAAAGTTTTGACAGAAGGATTTTCTTCTACTATTCTGGTTATTTTTAATTGTTTTGGTGAATCATTTTTCATATTAGTTGTGAATACAGCCACGAATTTCATTGAGTGAATTAATACCTTCTTCTTTCATGATGACTTCCATTTCAGCTATAATTTTTTCAAAAGCATTGTCACCACGGAAATAAACTGCTGAGCCAACACCAAGTAAGGTAGCACCGGCCATTACCATAGCAAGAGCATCTTCACCTGTAGTGATACCACCAGTACCGATGATAGGAATTTTTACAGATTTATAAACATCATGAACAAATTTTAGAGCTACTGGAAATAAAGCTGGACCAGAAACACCACCAACTTTGTTATGTAAAATAGGGTATTTTGCTCTAACATCAATTGCCATACCAGCAATTGTATTGCCAGCTGTGATTGCGTCTGCTCCAGCTGACTCAGCCGCTTTTGCAATTTCGCTTATATTCCAAACGCCAGGGGCAAGTTTGATTGAGATTGGCACTTTTGATACTTCTTTGACTTTGGCAGTAATTGTCTTTATTGCTTCTGCAGAATAAGCAAAAGGTGTGCCAAATTCTGTGCCAACATTAGGGCAAGATACATTCACTTCCAATAAATCTATCGGAGCTTGGTTTATTAGTTTTGCAGCCTCTACAAAACCTTCTGTGGAACCAGCGCCAATGCTACCAATAAGTGGAGCACCAGAAATTTCTTTGAATTTTTTAATTTCCTCGATCGAATTTTCTATACCAGGCCCAGATAAGCCAACGGCATTAATAAAATAATGCTCAGTTCCAAACATTGTCGGATTTGGGTGTCCAGATCGTTTTTCTTTGAAAAGTGTTTTTAGTGTGACTCCTCCGCAACCATTTTTTACAGTATTAGCCATACCAGAGGCAGAGACACCTAAAATACCAGAAGCTAAGACGATTGGATTTTTGAATTGTTTTCCTAGGAAGTTTGTTTTTAACATAATTTTCTATATTCAGAGACGCACCAAGGTGCGTCTTTACTTTATATTGGTATTTTACACTACTTCGCCTTCCTTCTCAAGCATCCAAAGTATCATGGCTTTTTGAACATGCATTCTATTTTCAGCTTGGTCGTAGATTGCAGAATTTTTGTGATCTACAGCGTCACGAGTGATTTCATAATCAATGTGACAAGGCATACAATGCATTATACCGGCCTCTGGGCAATAAGTATCTATCATTTTAGCGTTCACTTGATACGGCATGAAAGTGTCCACTCTTTTTTGATATTCTGTCTCAAATTCAGGAGCCACTTTTCCATCTTTAAAAAATTCCATATCAATCCAGGTATCAGTGTGTACGTAATTTGTATCTTTTAGAGCTTCTTCTAAATCACGAGTTCTTTTGATCATTCCACTATCATTAGATGTTTTATTCAATTCTTCATCGACGCTAGGTTCATTGACTAATGGAGCAACAATGGACATTTCTGTACCCAATTTAGCACAAATTACCTGAAGGGAGTTTGAAACATTATTTTCAATACCTAAATAAGTCATTTTTTTGAGGTTTTCCAGACCATTCGAATGTTCAATCATTGTTAAAAAGTCGCCTAAGGCTTGGGCGGGATGATATTTTTCACTACAAGCATCAATTACTGGTACCTGGTTGATTGAAGCGGCAGTAATTACGTTATCAGCTTTTAGTGCTCTAAACATTAAGATGTGTGAGTAGCGCATTATAGCATTAATTTCATCAATAAACTCAGCACCGATAGACATTTGAGAAGTTCTACCATCAAGATAAATCGCATGTCCTCCAAGTTCTGTCATAGCAGCTTCAAAAGATAATCTAGTTCTGGTAGAAGTTTTTTGGAATAACATCACCATGGTTTGGTTGTGTAGAATATCAACACTTTCCCCAGCTTTTCTTTTTGCTTTTAATTTTTGAGCTAGTTCCAAAATAGTTAAAATGTCTTCTTTGGACTGTTCTTTTAGAGAGATGAGGTGTCTCATATATATTATGAATTATGAATAAATTTTATCATTTAAAATTGTAGCTACAGGCCAGCCTTTCAATTTGTATCCAGCAAAAGGGGACCAGCCGCATTTGGTTTTTAGATTTTTGTTTTCTATTTCTTTTTTTAAATCCAGATTAACTATTACCCAATCATTATTGTCTTCTAGATTAAATATTTTTTGTGGATTTGTTCTGGTTAGTTCTACAATGCTTTCTAAACTTATTCTGCCTTCGTTATGGGCATTGAGCAGAAGTGACAAGTAAGTTTCAATACCAGGGATTCCAGAAGGAGAATTTGGATAGGCTTTAGCTTTTTCTTCTAGAGTGTGTGGGGCGTGATCTGTTCCAATAGTATCTACTGTGCCGTCGGCAATACCTTCCCATAGCGCATCGTTGTCTGCTTTTGTACGAAGAGGAGGATTCATCTGGACTTTGCTATCAAGTTTGGTATAGTCATTTTCATTTAGAAATAAATGATGAGGTGTGACTTCGGCATAGACTTTTACACCTTCCTTTTTTGCTTGTTTTACCAAATCAACCTCTTCTTTCGTGCTCAAGTGTAGAATATATAAAGTTGTATTATGTTTTTTTGCCAGCTCGATTGCTTGTTTAACAGCTTTTATAGCAGCCTCGCGTGGACGAATTTTGGAATGATCAGAAATTGTTGGATTCTGAATTTTTGCTTGCGTCTTTTTGATGATTTCTTCGTCTTCGGCGTGAACAGCGATTGGAAGATTTAATTCATTAGCCAGAGCAAACCATTTATCTTGAGTTTCTTTGTCATCAACTAATAAATTGCCAGTACTAGAGCCCATAAAAAGTTTGATGGCTTTAATTTTATCTTTTACTTTTCGGGCTTCCTCAAAATTATTATTTGTGGCTCCAAAGTACAGCCCGTAGTGTAAAGGTATGTTTATTTCATCTAGTTGTCCCTCAATTAATTTTATTTTTTCTGCCAGGTGCTGATAGCTGATAGCTGAAGGCTGATTGTTAGGCATATCAAGTACTGTTGTCACCCCACCAGCTATAGCAGCCTGACTAGCAGTAGTCCAGTCTTCCTTATATTCATGCCCTGGAGTTCTAAAATGAACGTGAGGGTCAACTAAGGCTGGAAGAGCCATAAGATTGCCAGTTAGAGTTTCTGGTAGGTCTAGTTCTATGGTTTTATTGTTGTAAGTAGGTATTAGCATAATACTTGACAAACTTAGTTATTTATGGTATATTCGGTTTGACTTTATTACTTGAGCAGAATAGAATCAAGAACGTCTTGGTTTCTCCTGCTCAACGCAGGAGGGAACCATGACCACGGCCAAGGGAGATCACGTATGTAGCTATTGTCAGGAGCGTCGACAGAATCTGGAAGAGGATCTTGTTCACGACTCACTGTGCCCAGAGCTTAATCCAGAGTTGTTGGACAGTCCTAAGTTGTTGTCCAAGTGGCGGGAAGGTTTTGACTACGGCTGGCACGACAACTATTATAGATGGTGGGAAGACCGCCATCCTTCCCCCGCCTGCAGTGCTTTCATAATGGGCTATCGGGTTGGGAAGGCCTTGATAGACGAGATGATCAATCAGGCCGCAGAAGAAAGAGCTTCTTGGGAATACTAACTATAAGGAGGTGTAGCCTGGACTATGTTCGGGCTCCCAAAAAAGCAACTTATAAAATGGGTTGTTTTTTATTTTTAGTTATTTTTATATTCCGTTATCTCTTCTTCAGCAAAAGTTTTTTCACAATAATTACATTTTAATTTTATGTCTTTTCCTTCCTGATTAATATGGAATTTACTATCCATGATTTCATTATTGGTAATACAGTTTGGATTAGGACAGACAATTACATATTCTATTGTTTCTGGCATTTCAGTAGGGAATTTTTTTACAACGTCATAATTTTCTATAATATTGATAGTAGCTTTTGGAGCAAAGATAGCTACACGATTAATTTCTTCCGGAGTTAATTCTCTGCCTTCTACTTTTATAATATCTTTATATTTGTCAGCTTTACTTGGTAAATTTAGTCCAAGGGTAACAGTTTTATTATGTTCTGCTAGATTTAGCAGACGAACTATTTTTAGAGCGTGACCAGAAGTAATATGGTCAATTACAGTTCCATTTTTAATGGCAGCTACAGATAAAGTTTTGCTATGCATATATTTTTTAATTCTGAGCGTAACGAAGAATCTCGTTGTCCTCGCAAAAATACGCTTTTTTATAATTAATTAATTTATATAAGACGGGATCCTTCACAATGCTTCGCTTGTTCAGGATTTATATGAATTACTTTAGTTTACCTAAAACTAAACCAAGCAAAGCTTGCCTAACATAAAGTCCATTTTCGGCTTGCTCGAAATAATAAGCATGTTTGGTTTTATCAACTGCTGGAGTAATCTCATTTACCCTTGGTAGTGGATGCATAACACGCATGTTTGGTTTTACTTTGGCGAGCATTCCAGAATTTAAGACAAAGGTATTTTTCACATGTTCGTATTCCATAGGGTCAGCAAATCTTTCTGCTTGGATTCTGGTCATGTATAGAATATCAACCTTGTTAATTATGTTTTCAATTTTATTATGTAGAGAAAATTTTACTCCAGCCTTTTTAAGTTCGTTTTGGATATACTCTGGCATTTGTAAAATATCGGGAGCCACAAAATATAATTTTACATCAAATTTTGACAGAGCCTGAGCTAGAGAGTGAGTAGTGCGACCATATTTTAAGTCTCCTGCAATCGCAATCGTGAGACCATTTAATTTTTTCTGGCATTCTTTAATAGTAAAGAGATCAAGTAGGGTTTGAGTAGGGTGTTGATTGGCGCCGTCGCCACCATTAAGAACGGGTTTATTGGTAGCTTCACTAGCTCGACGAGAAGCACCTTCCAGAGGGTGTCTCATAGCAATAACATCAGCATACTGACCAATAATTTTCATGGCATCCCAAGTAGTTTCGCCTTTTTTGGCAGAACTTACTTTGCCGTCAGCAAAGCCCATGACAGACCCCCCCAGTCTTTCCATGGCAGTTTCAAAGGAAAGGCGGGTTCTAGTGGATGGTTCAAAAAAACAACTGGCCATTACTTTTGTCTTGAGCAAATTTGGCTGAGGTTTTTTTTTGAGCTCCTCGGCATGTTTTAAAATGTACAGCATGTCTGTTTTTGATAGGTCATTTATAGAGATGATGTCTCTGTTTTTGAAATTTGTGCTAGGCATAGATATAGATTAATTATTTAATTTTATTTTTGTTATTTCAAAAAAAGACCACTCCTGCCGGAGTGGTCTCTAGTTATTGATAGTTTGAATTGTGTGGAATTTGTATACCATATTGGACATATTCTATCATTAATTTGGCTTGTTGCCAAGTGGTACTATGTGGATAGTTTTTCTTTCAAAATCTTCTCCACTACCTCTGGATCAGCACTACCCTCAGTTGCTTTCATGACCATTCCTATGAGAAATTTAATAACAGGTTCTTTTCCAGCTTTGTACTCTTCAGCCTGTTTGGGGTAACTTTTGATTACCTCGTCTACTGCGTCACCGACTTGCCTCTCATCTGAGACCTGACCCCAACCTTTGTCTTCTAAAATATGGGTAGGGTCTCGGTCTTCCTTGGCACCCGCCATGATAAGGAGAATTTTGTAAGCATTGGTGGAATTTACGCGCCCATTGTAGATTAGAGCAATAAGTTCGGCAAAATTTTCCGCTGTAAAATTTACATCAGTTATATTTAAGTTTTTATCTTTCAAAACACCCATTAGCTTGCTTGTAATCCAGCCTCCAGCCAGACGAGCGATTTTTTGTGGAACATCTTCGGCTTTATTTTTTGATTCAGGCATGGTGTCGAGCCATTCAGTTAGCTCACTTATTACTTGTTCTGTGAAGTCAGCTAGATTTTTGTCTTCAGCAAGTAATTTTGCATCAGAGTAAGATAAATCATATTCTTCATGGAATCTTTTTCTTTTGCCCGCAGGTAATTCTGGTAAAGAAATTTTTCCAGCAATAATCTCTGGATGAAACGGTGGAATATCTGGTTCTGGGAAATAACGATAGTCATCAGCATTTTCTTTGATACGTTGCAAAACAGTTTCTTGTTTTTCTTTGTTCCAACCTCGAGTTTCCTGATCCCAACCTTCGCCTTTTTCTAATAATTCAGTTTGTCGTTTTATTTCATATTCAATTCCACGCTCAACTGCCTTAAAGGAATTTAAGTTTTTTAATTCTACTTTATTATTTAATTTATAATCTCCCAAAGGTTTTACTATTGCGTCAATAATTTCAAATTTACCAGCTTCTTGTACTGAAATATTGGCTTCGCAACGCATATGACCTTTTTCCATGTCAGCATCACTAACACCTAGAGCACGGAAAATACTTCGAAGCTCTTGGCAATAAATTTTAGCTTCAGCAGAAGATTTGAAATCTGGATCTGTCACAATTTCTACTAACGGCGTACCAGCACGATTGAAATCAACCAGAGTGTCGCCCTTGTTACCATGAAGTAGTTTGGCAGTGTCTTCTTCTAGATGAACTCTAGTAATACCAATTTTGGCAGTATCTCTCAAATTTTCTTCTAGAGGTAAATCTAAAGTAATTTTACCATGTTCACAGATTGGTTCATCGTATTGAGAAATCTGATAAGCTTTTGGTAGGTCTGGATAAAAATAATGCTTACGATCAAATTTTGATTTTTCTCTTATACTACAGCCTAAAGCTTTACCAACCAAGACTGTCCAAGTGATAGCTTGTTTGTTTGGTACGGGCAAGGTACCAGGTTGTCCAGTACAGATTTCGCAGATATTCTTGTTTGCTTCATTTTCATCAGGATTATTTTTGCAACCACAAAACATCTTGGATTTAGTTTTTAGCTCCACATGGACTTCCATGCCTATGATTGTTACATATTCTGACATATTTTTTATTTAAGACTGTAAGTATTTTAGCATTATATAGAGGAAATGAAAAGACCCTCTAAGGAGGGTCTTTTGGGGTATTTTAATATTTTTACATTACAGGAGGCTCTTCTGGAGTATCTTCATGTGGTTCGGGATGTTCCATTTTGACAGGAGTTTTTTTAAGTTCTAGATAAAGAATAGTCGGAGCCAAAGTATTTAATGGTGTAACAAGTAAACTGACAATTACACCAACTAAAGACATGAAAGCTACGTACAAAGTAAGAGCAATAGAAGATGTAGGATTAACTAAACCCATAATCATTTCAAATGGCCAACTGACAAGCCATTGTAAGAAAATAAGAATAACAGCAAAAACGACAGTAGGAGCAAGAAGTCTCCATAGTACAGCTGACCAACGCCCCCTTACTAATTCTTTACTATGAAGCATTGCCTCTGTCCCTTTGCTATCTTCCAAAGCTACACTATACATAGCAAAAGCAAACCAGACAGCTGCGATAATACCTGGGATTATAAATAGAGCAAAACCTACAAATATAGCTAAGGTAGTTAATATAGAAACAATAAAGGCAGGGACAATCAATTTTACTGCTTTTTGTAATTCTGTGCGTACAGGCTCTGTTTCTTTGTTAGTTAATCTTTTGACTAGAACTCTAATAAAAGAAAGACTAATCCAAATACTGAAAATAGAACCAGCAATGATAATTAAAAAGTAAATTATGGTTGCTAGACTAAAACCATAAAAATTAATAGCTTGCAGAGATGATCCAAAAATGGAAGTAGTAATACCAACAATTCCAGCTGGGATAAATAAGACGAGCATGTAGCGTAAGAAAAGCTCAAAATTAGCTTTGTATACATCTACACTTTGTTTGATTATTTCTTTTGCAGAAATTAACATATGTTTGAATTAATTTTAATTTAAATGTTTTTGTATTTCTTCCCAGATTATACCATGAATTTGTTCTTTTGATAACATTTTTTCATTTTTTACACATTCAATCAATTTAAATTCAGGGTACATTTCAGCGATTTGTAAATAAGCTGACTCCGCATCTCGTAGATGATTTATATCGTCTTCGTGAATGTCACGTTTTTTGTCTCCTAAATATTCACGCTTGTCTTTCATATCTACCAGCTGTTGGGAAATTTCTGGAGTGACATGAAGAATTATATTTACACTAGGGCGGGGGATTTCTAAAATATTATATTCTAGGTTGTAGTTCCAATCAAAATATTTTTTTCTTTCTGCCACATCTTTTATTTTTCCACCCTGGTGTCCCATGTTGGAAGCGACATAACGATTGGCAATAACTATCTTTCCTTCATCTAGCCATTTTTTTATTTTATCAGAAGCTGCAAACCTGTCAACTGCATAAAGGATAGAAGCTTTTTCTGGGCTGACCTCACTAGCACTACCATATTTACCGTTTAAGTATTGTTCTACTAAAAAGGCGCTAGGTTCTCCATATTGAGGAAAGCTAATTTGTTCTACTTCTTTGCCAACGTTTTTTAACTTATCAACTAAAATATCTGTCTGGGTACCTTTACCAGAGCCATCGGTGCCTTCTATCATTATAAATAAACCTTTTGTCATATTATTTTTTGATATAATTTACAAAACTAAAATCCTCATGATCTTCACGCCAATCTTCCTTCCAAATGTCAGGTTCAATTTCTGGGAAAAATGCGTCACCGTCGACTTCTTGGTGTACATGAGTAATGTATAATTTATCAACACGGTTAACAGTTTGTTTGTAGATACTAGCGCCACCACAGATAAAAACATCTTCATCTTTTAGTTTTTCCCAAGCTTCATCTAGAGAGTGCATTAGTCGTACACCTTCGGGTACTTTATAATTCTTATCAAAAGTTAAAACCACAGTTTTACGTTTAGGAAGTGGTTTACCAAGATATCCGAGGATTGATTCAAAAGTAGCTTGGCCCATTACAACAGTTTTTCCCATGGTAAGTTTTTTGAAATGAGAAAGATCCTCTGGAATATTCCAAGGGAGTTTATTATCTTTTCCAATACAGTTGTTGGAAGCGATGGCGACTATTAAGGCTATAGACATAATTTTGGAATTTTAAATTATCACTAAAGTACAAGTGTTCCTTTGAAATTTAGGAAACAATTTTAATTATTTTAATTTAAATTAGTTATTTCTAAATTGTTTTCAAAATTTAAAATTACTAAATTACAAAATTGTTTATTATACTGCAATATCAAATTTAATTCTTGGGTGTGATTGGTAATTATTTAAAGTAGTATCAGTAGCTTGCCAGTCAAAAATAGAGGTAAAGTTTTCAGTTTCAATATTTGGTAGAGTATATTCATCAGGATTTCGTTCCAGTTGTTCTTTTATCCCTTCAATGTGATTGGAATAAATATGTGTATCACCCAAGAAACCAACTAGTCTTCCTTCTTTTAATCCTGCTTCTTTGGCAAGTAAGTGTAAAAGCAAGGCATAGCTGGAAATGTTAAAAGGTAAACCTAGGGCTACATCTACTGAGCGTTGGTTCCACATTAAATTTAGTTTATCGCCAGTGACTGTCACTTGCAAACTATAGTGACAGGGAGGTAGGGCCATTTCTTTTAATTTAGTAGGATTCCAAGCAGAAATTATCATTCGTCTGTCAGTTGGATTATTTTTCAAAGTATCAACGATATATTTTAATTGATCCACACCTTTGTTAGTATAATCAGTATCATAATTTTTGTAATCAGCTCCAAAGTGGCGCCATTGAAAACCATAGACTGGCCCCAAGTCACGCTCGGCTGCCATTTTGGCTTTGGTTTCTTCGTCATGATCATAAGGAACTTTTGTCGGACTGCACCATTCATTCCAAATGTGACATTTACGTTCCTTGAGCCATTCTTTGTCAGTAATGCCTTTTATAAAAAATTCAAGTTCAGTCGACATAACTTTGAAAGGCATTTTTTTGGTAGTAAGAAGTGGAAAGCCTTTGCTCATATCGTGTTCAAACATAACTCCGGCAACACTAATAACACCAGTACCAGTACGGTCTTGTTTTTCCACACCATTTTCTAAAATGTGTTTTACTATATCTAGATAACTTTTCATAAAGGTCGTAATCCCGAGTGAACCCGTAGAGGCGACGAGGGATCTCTTTTTAGTGCACCTTGAGATGCTTTTAACAAATTATTGTTTAATGCGAATAACGAGACTTGTAAAGGGATTCCTCTCTTCGCTCGGAATGACAAAGGATTAAAATTCACCTGTACTGCCATGTTTACCTTCCCCACGAGCAGAATTACTTAATTCTTCTATTTCTTCTAGCTCAGCAGTAGCCACAGGATAAATAATTAATTGGGCAATTTTTTGACCTTTTTTAATTTGAGTAGTTTCATTATTCAAGTTGATAAGTAGTACATTATATTCACCACGAAAACCAGCATCAAATACACCTCCCATAGTGTGAAGACCATATTTAAATGGAGGGCCTCCTTTGTCTTTTACTATCGCAGCATAACCTTCATCAAATTCTGTGGCAAAACCAAGATCAAATAATTTTCGTTCACCTGGTTTAATATCACAATCTTCCAAAGAATAAAGATCTAAACCAACATCCCCTGGATGAGCATAGTTTGGTAAAATTGCATCTGGATGTAGACGTTTAATTTTTAATTTCATAGTATTGATTTAAACAGATTTAGACTGATATTTTTCGATAAGTTTATCTAATTGAGTGTGTAAGTCTTCTAGACTGCCGTTATTATCAATTGTGTCCGTGGCTTGACTGGCTATTTCTTCTATTTTTAATTCTGCTTCGCGTTTGTGATCTGTTTTAAATTCTTTTAAAGTTTTACCTACGTCGTCAACTTTTTCTGTTCTTTTGATTATTCTTTCGTATCTTTTTTCTATGTCGGCTGTAATGTTTACCAAAATGAACCCAGGAATTTCTTTTAAATTGACAACGTCTCCTGGTCGTCTTACTCCATCAATTGCAATGAGATTGTTTTTATCATTTTTTACATCTTCGGCCATGACACGGGCCATAGTTTCTTCACCAAAATTTTCTCGGATAATTTGAGAAAGTTTTTGTAAATTTTCACGATTGTTTTCTAAATATAATCTATTTAAAACATCAGTCAGCATGGTAGAAAAGCGATAGGTAGAAGCATTGTACTTAGTTTTTAGATGTTTTACAGCCGTGCCTTTACCACTAGCTATTTGTCCAACAAAGCCAAAGATAATTTTATCCATATTTATTTTTCGTTTGAATAATCAGAAATATATTGACGATAGTGTACTCCGGCTGCATCGAGCATTTTTCTGGAAGCTATCCAAATGTCTTCGTCATGATATTTATCACTTTCAAAAATTACTTCTGTCATACCATTTTGGATAATAGCTTTAACACATTCGTTGCAAGGAAATAAGGTGCAATATATTTTGCAGTCGTGTGGTTGTTTGTTGGAATTATAAATTGCATTTTCTTCTGAATGGCAGACATAAGCATATTTAGTATCCAAAAAACTACCTTCTCTTCCCCAAGGGAACTCTTCACTTTCTACTCCACGAGGAAAGCCATTGTATCCAAGGCCTATGACCACATTGTTTTTATCAGCAATGACAGAACCGGCTTGGGTAGAGGGGTCTTTGGAGCGTTCGGCAATGACATGGGCCATACGCATAAAGCATTCGTCCCAGGAGATATTGTTTTCACGTTGTTTTTCCATATTTTTTATTACTTAAGTAGAGGTATTTTAGCAAAAACCTGGCTTTGTAGCAAGTGGAGAAAATAATAAAAAAACCCTCCTAAAAAGGAGGGTTTTGGTAATAAATTTTTTGTCTAATTAGGCTTCCACTTTTACACTTGGACCCATACTAGAGGTCAAGTATAGAGATTTGATATAAGTACCTTTGGTAGAAGCTGGTTTGGCTTTTTTTAGGGTATCTAGGAAAGTTTCAAAATTTTCTTTTAGTTGGGCAATTTCGAAACTTACTTTGCCAATTGTTAGATGTATGATAGCGGCGTCATCATTCTTGAAGGCAACTTTACCTTTTTTGAGATCACCAATCATTTTTTTCAAATCTGGACCAACTGTGTCAGTCTTAGGACTAGGCATAAGACCTTTAGGGCCAAGTATTTTGGCAGCGACAGCAATTTTTGGCATCATCTCTGGAGTAGCAACAGCAATATCAAATTCTATTTTTCCAGTAGTTTTGATTTTTTTGATGTCTTCTTCTCCGTAGACAAAGTCTGCGCCAGCATCTTTTGCAGTTTTTTCATCATTGGGACTAACAAAAGCAGCTACACTTTTGGTCTTACCAGTACCGTGAGGAAGAACCATAGTAGTACGGATTTGTTGATCACCTTTTTTAGGGTCAATTCCCAATTTGGCATGTAGTTCAACTGATGCATCAAATTTTACAGTACTAGTCTTTTTGATGAGCTCTAGGGCTTCATCTAGGTTATAAGTTTTTGTACTGTCTATTTGAGCTTTTAGACTTGTCATTCTTTTTGACATATAGTTTTGTTTGGTGGTACGAACCCTTGGAGTGGTCCAAGGTCCCACTTAAATAAAATTAAAACCGGGTGTAAATATACCCGATTTCTATAATTTTGTCAAGGGGGTGTGTTTATAGGGTGCGCTATTCTATCCAACCTACACCTTCTTTGGCAAATTTTTCTTTTAATTCTTCCTTTACAGCTTCTAATAGATCCTTTAATTTGGGAAAATGCTTGATAGCTGCATCAAAGCTTTTTACTGCTTTGTCAGCATAGTCAGAGTGAAATTCTTTTGGGATATATACATCTGTGCCACATTCATCTAGATGTAAATAGGCTTCAATTTTATCCAGTGCTTTGACAAATTTTGCTTCTGGTAATTTTTGTTCTTCAAATTCATCCCAGACTTTGTAAATATCTCCAGCAAAAGGAATTCCTTTCAAAATTTTCCCCATAGCCTTTACTTCATCTCGGTGTTTGTTTTGAATTTTATCTTTGTCAGTATCATTAATTTGATCAATCGCGTCAATATCACCAGTGACAGATTCTGCTAGGTCATGAATAAGGGCCATAGCCATGGCTTTTTGTAAATCTAGTGGTTCGTCTAGTTCGGTGCCAATCACATGGACCATGAGAGTAAGGCGCCAAGAGTGTTCGGCCACAGAGTCACCTTTTTCACTTAGTGAAGATTCAAAGCGGGGAGTCCTTTTTAATTCATTGGCGCGATGAAGAAAAGTGAGTATACCCTCTAGTTTTTTGTTTTTCATAAAAAAATATTTTAAACGTTTATAAAAGTATATCATATTAGTGAAAAAAAGGTAGTGGTTCGTTATTCCAAATCTCCTGGGCAGTTTCTGGTGGCAAAAAATAAAACTCTTCTTTTCTTTTCACTGTTTTTTCATTTGGGTCACCACACAAAGGGATGCCATGTGGATATTTTTCTTTTAAAACACTTTCTTCTTCACGTCTAATGGGTACAGTAAAACGTTTTTTGTCCACTTCTACCCATTTTACACCAGCGTAGTTTACTATCTTGCCTTCTACCGGGGTAGCAGAGATGAGCAGTTTGTTTTCAAGTGCCACCGCTAGACTAGGAGCATCTTCTGTGGCTACTTTTTTGTTGATTTGGACTTTGGTCATATGTTTATTTATTAGTTTCATTTAAATTTTCCCAATCCCACTCTCTGTCTTTATTTAATTTAATTTTTTTAATAATTTCTTTTTCGATATCTATAGAAAGTACCCCACAGAGATGTAAAATTCGTTGTACTATATCTCCAAGCTCTTCTTTGAAGCCGTCTTTGCCGTCTATATTTTTATGACGATAAGCCGTGTATGCTTCTGAGACTTCAGAGTGGATAAGGGCAATTTTTTCTACCACATTTATGTCGGCTGGATTTGTGCCAAAGCCTTTTTTTTGAGCCTGTTCCATAATGAGATTTGTAAGTTCTGGTATGGTCATATAATATTAATTAAAATTTACCAACCCAACATTCCTTTTAAAAAGAAAAACTAGGTTGGGTCGCTGACTTCCACTGTCTGCGGTTGTAGCCTCCCTGATTTGTTTCTAAATAATTAGAAACAAATCAGGTGGCCGCAGACAGGAGGTCAGCGAACACCGAGGACGTCAGTTGCTAGGTGCCGACACCTCCTTCGGACGAGCGGGGTGGAAGACTTTTTGGCATTTCGCACACATCGTGAGGTGCTCGTGTGCCTCGTACAGGTTAGGGTCGTTTTCATTTCCGAATTCAAAGATGTCAGCGAGTAGAAGCTTTTGTGCTTCTAGACATTCCATGAAACACTTCCTTCTGGTGGTTGTGGTGACCAACATTCATCACAGCGAGGTTCGTACTGTTCGGCCCCGCCAGGTGATATTTGGTTTTTCCCTTGAGTGAGTCTCTGAGTGTGGAGCGCTGGGCTTCCACATCGGGCGCAAGCGGCTGTGAGGTGGAGAATTTTTAGGGGCTTTCCTCCCCGTATTATTTCAGGGAGAGCCCCGAAGTCTTTCCCACGGAAATCTTCGGCCAAACCAGCCATCACGACAAGCCGTGTTAGGCTGATTTCCGAAATCTTCGCCATTATTTTTGGGGAAAGGAATTGTACCTCATCCACGAAAATCGCTTGCGGATTTTCGTGGAAGATTAGCCCCTCCAAACTTATCACGTCATCTGAAATAAGGTGGCAAGTCCTGCTTTGCCCATCGTGGGTACTGATGTGTGTACCTCGGACAGAAGTGTCCGTCTTGGGTTTAAGTGTCAGAGTTCTCAGTTCTATTTTTTCTGCTTGTACCAGGTGTCTAAGCAGAAGAGTGGACTTTCCGCAGAACATTGGACCAATTATTAGAATTAGCCCTTTTGTAGGGAGACAGATATTTCTGGTTTGGTCGGACATTTTATCTCCCTTCCTCCTTCTTTTTTTTGTAAGCTTGTTCCCAACCCAACATTCCTTTTAAAAAGAAAAACTAGGTTGGGAAGGGGCGACGGATATCCAGTCCGTCGCCCCACCTGCACTAGGCAGGTAGTGAGACCTCTCCACTTAGGCGATGAGGTCTTTGTTGTCGTTGTCGTTGTCCGCTGCCCCGTAGCGCTTCTGTCCGCGCTCGGTGCCTGCCTCGATGGTGCCGTGGTTGACGACCACGACGTCGGCCGGGCAGACGGGGCGGAGGATGAGCTGTACGAACGATTTCTTTCCGTCGATCACAACGGGAACATTGCTCACGTTGCGGACGGAGAAGACAGAGCCGGCCGGATCGTTCGGGTTGGGGCGGTAGCCCCAGTCGTAGACGATAGCGGCGGGCTCGATGCCCTCCCACGCCCGGCTGGTCTTGGCGACCACGTCGGGACTCCATCCTACCGGCGCCTGGAAGGTCAGGCCTGTGGGAATGCGGATGACCTCCCCGGGCTTGAGGGTGTAGGGGAAGTTCGGGTACTTGTCCGACAGGTCGGACAAGTCGACTGGGTACACGTCGTACCCAGAGTCGGCGGAATGTTTGCGGTCGGGGATTCGACCGCCGCGCTTCTTCGCATTTGGGTGGATACTGAAGAGAAATTCCAGTCGCTCACTCCGTTCACTCATGGTCAACTTCCTTCTTGTTTGTCCCGTCGTTATCCGTCAGCCACCATGGCAAGACAGTCTTTGACGAGTCC
>CAZRUM010000011.1:0-20864 GCA_964603435.1 uncultured Gammaproteobacteria bacterium
AATATCAAATTTGACATGGGTCTTGATAAAAAAGCTTTTGATGTTAAAGAAAACAGAGTTTTATCTCCAGATAAATTACTTTTGGTTTTAAAAGAAATTATTCGTCTTAGTGTGACCCAAGAAGAACCAGATGATATTGACCATTTGGGAAATCGTCGTATTCGTGCAGTGGGTGAACTTGTACAAAATCGTTTCCGTGTTGGTATGGCTCGTATGGAGCGTATCATCAAAGATCGTATGAGTACCTATGAACTTGAGGGTCTTGGGCCAAACAAACTTATCAATGCTCGTCCTGTGATTGGAGCTGTGCATGAGTTTTTTATGAGTTCACAGTTGTCTCAGTTTATGGACCAGGTCAATCCTTTGGCAGAGCTAGAACACAAAAGAAGAATTTCTGCTTTGGGACCTGGTGGTTTGTCACGTGACAGAGCGGGCTTTGAAGTTCGTGACGTGCATACTACTCATTATGGTCGTATTTGTCCGATTGCCACCCCAGAGGGACCAAATATTGGTTTGGTAGGACATTTGGCCAGTCATGCAAAAGTTAATTCTTTTGGCTTTTTGGAAACTCCATATAGAAAAATAATTCACGATGTAACAAATGAAGCTCGTTTTACCGAAGGTGAGATTGCTCGTGAAGAGGTAAAAGGTATAGTAAAAGCAGAAGAAAAAATTACCAAAGAAATTGCTACAAAATTGGAAAAGAAAAAAGATCTAGAAACCGTAGCAGTAAAACCTCGTGTCACAAATGAAATTGTTTATCTAAATTCTTTCCAAGAAGAAAGAATGACTACCACTAGTGTTACTACAAAGACTGATGAAAATGGATTTTTATTAGAAAAAAGAATTCCAGCTCGTATCAAAGGTGAGCCGGGAATGTCTAAGCCACACAACATTGATTATATGGATGTGGCTTCCAATCAGATTTTGAGTATTGGTACTTCTCTTATTCCATTTTTAGAACATGATGATGCGACTCGTGCACTGATGGGTACAAACATGCAGAGACAATCTGTACCTTGTATAAAACCAGATGCACCGCTTGTTGGTACTGGAGTAGAGAGAAAAGCCGCTGAAAATAGTGGACATACTATTTTGGCGGGGGACGAAGGTACTATTACTTATGTAGATGGTGCTAGAATTGAACTTACTACAAAAAAGAAAGAAGTCCTTACTTATACTTTAAATAAATTTATCCGTTCCAATGCTTCTTCTGCTATTAACCAAAAAGCCTTGGCTAATCTAGGAGACAAAGTTAAAAAAGGTGATGTCTTGGCTGATGGTCCTTCTACAGAGAATGGTGAACTTGCTTTGGGTCAGAATGTATTGGTGGCTTACATGATGTTTGATGGTTACAATTATGAAGATGCGGTTATTATTTCTGAGCGTCTAGTACAAAGAGATAAATATACTTCTGTTCATATTGATAATTGTGCTACCGATGTGCGTGACACCAAGCTTGGTCCAGAAGTTGTTACTTCAGACATTCCAAATGTTAGTGAAGAAAAATTGAAAAATTTAGATGCCGAAGGTATTGTTCGTGTCGGTGCTGAAGTTCAGTCCGGTGATATCTTGGTTGGTAAAATTACACCAAAAGGTGAAACAGAACTGTCAGCTGAAGAAAGATTACTGCGTGCAATATTTGGAGAATAGGCACGTGATGTTCGTGATTCATCTCTTTATTTAGAACATGGTGAACATGGAAAAGTTATTGATATAAAAATATTTTCTGCTGAAGATGGTGATAGATTACAACCTGGTGTTACCAAAAAAGTTCAAGCTACTGTGGCTGACATGAGAAAACTTCAACCTGGTGACAAGATGGCTGGTCGTCATGGTAATAAAGGTGTTATTTCTCGTGTAGTGCCAGTAGAGGATATGCCGTTTTTGGAAGATGGTACTCCAGTTGATATTATTTTATCTCCACTTGGTGTTGTTTCTCGTATGAACTTGGGACAATTGCTTGAGACTCATTTGGGCTTAGCTGCCAATGCTCTTGGTTATCGTGCAGCTACTCCAGTTCTAAATGGTATTACAGAAGATCAGATAAAAAAAGAATTAGAAACTGCTGGCTTTGAATCTCATGGTCAATCACAATTGTTTGATGGCCGTACTGGTGAAGCTTTTGATACAGAAACTACGGTTGGTTACAACTACATGTTGAAACTAAACCACATGGTAGAAGATAAAATTCACCAAAGATCAATTGGTCCTTATAGTTTAATCACTCAACAACCTTTGGGTGGTAAGGCTCAGTCTGGTGGACAGAGATTCGGAGAGATGGAAGTCTGGGCTCTAGAAGCCTATGGTGCTTCTCATACTTTGCAAGAAATCTTGACTATCAAATCCGATGATGTACCAGGTAGATCAAAAGCTTACGAAGCTATTATCAAGGGTGAAAAGATTAGTAAAGTTAATTTACCAGAATCATTCAATGTGCTTGTTCGTGAAATGAAAGGTCTGTGTTTGGATGTAGAATTGCTTGCCCAAACTGAAAGCGGTAATTATTTACCAGCCGAAGAGGTAAGAGAATTGAAACGTAAAGAAAAAGAAGCTGGAGAAAATGATTCAGAAATAGGTGTAGTAGAAGAATAAATTAACTTTTCAATTATCTAATTATCAAATAATTATAAGCTTATGTCACGAGATATTCACTCTATGAACTTTGATGCGATACGTCTAAAAGTCGCATCACCTGAAGTTATCAAGAAGTGGTCTTATGGTGAGATTACCAAACCTGAGACTATTAATTATCGTACTCAAAAACCAGAAAAAGCAGGTTTATTTGCCGAAGAGATTTTTGGCCCAACCAAAGATTGGGAATGTTTTTGTGGAAAGTATAAAAAAATTCGTTACAAAGGTATTATCTGTGATAAGTGTGGGGTAGAAGTTACTCATTCTCTTGTGCGTCGTGAACGTATGGGTCATATCGAGCTAGCTGCTCCTGTTTCTCACATTTGGTTTTTGCGTTCTATTCCTTCAAAAGTTGGTTTGGTTTTGGATATGTCTATCCAGGCTTTGGAAAAGATTATTTACTTTGCCAGCTTTATTATTACTCGAGTTGATGAAGAAGGTAAAAAACAAGTTCATGATGCTTTGCGTGAGGAATTTAAGTCCAAGAAAAAACAAATTAATAAGGAGTTTGATAAGCAAGTAGCTGAAGCCAATGAAAAGAAAGAAAGTAAAAAGGTATTGGATGAATTGGAGAAAGAAAAAGAAAGAAAAATGGAATCTCTAGAAGAGGATTTCAAGGGTGCTGAAGAGGATTTGAAAGATATGAAGATGTTGCAGATTTTGTCAGAAAATCGTTATCAGGAATTGTCTTTGCGTTTTGGTCATTTGTTTGATGCTAGTATCGGGGCCGAAGCTATTCGCAATTTGCTTGAAAAATTAAATTTGAAACAAACAATTGAAAATCTTGAGAGTGAAATTGAAAAATCAAAAGGAGCTAAACATGATCGTTTGGTTCGTCGTGTAAAACTTCTAAAAAGTTTGAATCAAAATGATATCAGACCAGAATGGATGATCATGACTTGTATCCCAGTGGTTCCACCAGATTTGCGTCCGATGGTAGCACTTGATGGTGGTCGTTTTGCTACCTCTGACTTGAATGATCTTTATCGTCGTGTTATCAATCGTAACAATCGTCTAAAGAGATTGATTGATCTGAATGCTCCGGAAGTAATTTGTCGTAATGAAAAGCGTATGTTGCAAGAAGCAGCTGACGCTTTGATTGACAACAATGCTCGAGCTAGTAAGACTGTGACCGCTTCTACTGGTCAAAAACGTCAACTACGTTCTCTCGCTGATATTCTAAAAGGTAAACAAGGTCGTTTCCGTCAGAATCTGCTTGGTAAGCGTGTAGATTATTCTGGCCGTTCTGTAATTGTAGTTGGGCCAAACTTAAATATTGATCAGTGTGGTATTCCAAAGAGAATGGCACTCGAACTTTTCAAACCATTTATCATGTCCCAAATTATCAAACGTGAATTGGCTCATAATGTACGTAGTGCTTCTAGGTTTATCGAGACCAATGCTCCAGAAGTTTGGGATATTTTGGAAGAACTTACCAAACAAACTCGCGTCTTGTTAAATCGTGCTCCAACTTTGCATCGTTTGGGTGTTCAAGCTTTCAAACCATTGCTAGTTGAAGGTAAAGCTATTCGTTTGCATCCCCTAGTTTGTCCAGCTTTCAATGCTGACTTTGATGGAGATCAGATGGCAGTACATTTACCACTTTCCGAAGAAGCAAAATGGGAAGCAGAAAATTTAATGGCTTCTGAAAAAAATATTCTAAAACCAGCCACAGGTGCTCCAGTGACTACTCCACAACAAGATATTGCACTTGGTTGTTATTACCTAACAAAATATGTAGAAAATGATACAGTTGAGGTTAAAAAATATTTTGCCAATACAACTGAAGCTCGTTTTGCTTACAAAGTGCGTCGTATTTCTCTAAAGGAACGTATCAAAGTAAGATTTGGTGATTTATCTAAATTTGAAGAGGGTGAAGGTCCAATTATCGAGACTTCAATTGGTAGAGTTTTGTTCAATGAAATTTTACCAGATAAACTTCCATACTATAATGAATCTGTAACAAAAAAACATTTGGCTCAGATTATTCAACTATTACTTGAATATTATGGACAAGAAGAAACTGCTAGAGTTTTGGATAAAATGAAATCCCTTGGTTTCAAATATGTTACAAAGTCTGGTTATTCACTTGGTATGTCTGATTTTGGTAATATTGAAGAAAAAGCTGATATTCTAGAAAAAGGCCAGGACAGAGTCCAAGAAGTTTGGGATCAATATAAAGAAGGTCTTTTGACAGACTCAGAACGTCATTCAAAGATTTTGGAAATTTGGACTGGTGTAAAAGATAAAGTAGTTTCATTCAATAAAGAAGCTATCAATAAAGACGGTTCTGTATTTGCCATGATTGATTCTGGAGCTCGTGGTTCTTGGGGGCAGCTAGGTCAGGTTATTGGTATGAAAGGTCTAGTAGCCTCTCCTTCTGGAGATATTATTGAGTTGCCGGTAAAGGGTAACTTTAAAGAAGGATTTGATGTGCTAGAGTTCTTTATTTCTTCTCATGGTACTCGTAAAGGTTTATCTGATACTGCTCTTCGTACTGCCAACGCTGGTTACTTGACTCGTCGTCTGGTAGACGTGGCCCAAGATGTGGTGGTTTTGGAAGAGGATTGTGGAGCGACTGAAGGTGAAATATTTACCAAAACTCAATCTGAAGAAATGGGAGAAAAATTGACCGAACGTATTTTGGGTAGAATCGTGGTGGAAGATATAAAAGGTAAAAATGGAAAAGTTCTTGTTAAAGCCGGTGAAATTATTGATGATGAAATTATTCGTCAAATCGAAGAACATGAAATTGAAGAAGCCCACGTTCGTAGTGTTTTCAAATGTAAATTACCAAAGGGTGTGTGTCAAAATTGTTATGGTTTTGATCTTGCTCATAAAAAGCGTGTAGAAAAAGGTGTGGCAGTAGGAACTATTGCTGCTCAGTCTATTGGTGAGCCAGGTACTCAGCTTACTATGAGAACTTTCCATCTTGGTGGTGTAGCCGGTGGTGGAGATATTACACAAGGTTTACCTCGTGTAGAAGAACTTTTCGAAGCTCGTAATCCAAAGAGAAAAGCAGTTTTATCAGAAGTTGATGGTACGGTTGAAATTGAAGATGCTGACGGTAAAGTAATAACCTCTCCAACAGGTAGAAAGATTTTTGAAGGTCGTCGTGGACAAAAGATTATCAAGGTTCACTTCGAAGGCATGGATGAAATTAAAATAAGAGTGAAGAAAGCAGATGAATTGCAAGTAGAAGAAGGACAATCTGTAAAGAAAAATCAAGTATTACTTGTAAGTGGTTCATCCGGAGAAGAAGTAAGAGCTAACTATGCTGGTACTGTGGCTCGTGATGATAAATTCTTGGTATTAACTTACGAAGGCCGACATACCAAGGAATATATCATTCCTATGGGTTATAAACTTTGGGTCAAAGATGGTGATGAAGTGAAAAAGGGTGAACAATTGACCGAGGGTTCTGTCAATTTGAAAGAACTTTATGAACTTCGTGGACGCTATGCAGTACAGAATTATATTCTAAAAGAGATCCAAGAAATCTACGCTGCTCAGGGTCAACGTTTGAATGATAAACATGTTGAAATTATCATTAAACAAATGTTCTCTCGTGTTTATGTAGAAGATCCAGGTGACACAGAGTTGCTTCCAGGTGAAGTAGTAGAAAAAGCTCAGTTGATATTTGCCAATTTGCAAGTTAAGAAAGACAAGAAAAAAGAGGCCACTGCTCGTGAACTTTTCTTGGGTATTTCAAAAGTATCTTTGTCTACTCAAAGTTTCTTGTCAGCTGCTTCTTTCCAAGAAACTGCTAGAGTTCTTATTAATGCTGCTATTACTGGTAAAGTTGATTATCTAGCTGGTTTGAAAGAAAATGTTATCATCGGTCGTAGAATTCCAGCTGGTACTGGGTTTGTAGACAAGTCTGAAAAAAAAGTTTAAGGTTGGTACAGAAAATAAGATAATTAAAAACCGTCTCTGGATTAGAGGCGGTTTTTTTATTTTATAGTTGAGTTGTTGTCATTCTGACACTGACTCTGAACGGAATGAAGAGGAAGTGGAAGAATCCCTTTTTAATGAACTAACCTACAACATCAACAAAGTTTTTTTAATAAAGAAATATTATCTCACGAAAAGGGATCCTTCATTTCTTTTAGAACTCAGGATGACATACTATATTGTATTTTAAATCTCTGCAAATAACTTTAAAAAAATTATTTATAAAGATGGGTGGGGACGGCGGTGGGCACAAAAGTAGTGACCACCACCTCAATGAAGGATTGTTTTTGGTTGGATACTTGGTAGGCTAAATGGGGTGGGTGTTGGGGTGAAGGGGGCAGTGGTAGTAGGAAGGCAGTGTTTCCACTCGTATCTTTGTGTGGTAGTTCCACTCCAGGCCGATCATTCGGCCGAAGATGTCGTAGACACAAAGAGCTGTCTGGTCTACGATCTTGTCGAGGTTGAAGTCCCATTCTTCGTGTAGGAGACGTTCCTGGCGATCGTAGGTACAACATCTACTACCGTCGATGGTGCCACCCATACCATAGTACCACGTCTCAGTCTCGGTGGCGCTGTTGGTGTGGTAAGTGTAGACGGTGCGTCCGTCCATGGTGCGATGGTCAGAGGACCACTTGTCTTCGTGGTAATCCTGTTCTCGTATCCGCACCTTTCCATCTTCGTCGCGGATGTAGAAATTACTACTGTCGATCTTTCCGTCGCCGTTGAGATCATATTCAGCCACTTCGATTTGCCCGTAGGTATCCCTACGGTAGGTGGGAACAAGATCGAAGTGACCATCACAGTCGAAGTCCCACTTGTCACCCTTTTCGTCGTAGACGAACTGGGTGCAGGGGGAGGTGGTGGGTTCGTCGACGATTTGGGGATTGTCGACCATGATCGTTCTGCGAGCACAGGAGGGGAGAGTGAGCACTAGGGTCAACAGAACAAGAGAGAGAACTTTCATCGGGGACCTCTGTCTTTCCGCCCTACCAAGGGCTTGTCCGTGATTTGAATTAAAGTAGAATAAATCAACTTCGTTTCAAATCACAGACAAAATTTGTTACAATCATTCATTAGTACTCCTTAAATTTAAATTGCGAAAGAACTTTATTACAATTAAAATTTATCACAAAAGACCTTTTTTGTCAAGGATTAGTTTTTAATAAAAAATCCTCACCAATTGGTGGGGATTTTTATTTTATATAGAATTTTTCTATTTTATCACAAACTCGTATTCATCAACTATATTTTTTTCTCCTATATATTGATTGTCCAAAACAAGTTTTAATAAGTATGTGCCCGGTTCTAGGTCAGCAATACTAGCGTCAATTTTTAGAGGGCAAGTACAGCGAGCTGTCGTATCAGTTTGTAATATTTCTGTTATTTCCAAATGGGAACCATTGAGTTTGTAATCAAGAGTAAAATTGTCATTGTTAGTATTGCAATAAGTATTTAGGGTGTGACTAAGTAACATGGTGCCATTGTCTATTTCTATTTTTACATTATCAGGTGAGACATCTTTGGTTTCTTCGGTGCAATATTCTAATACATAAGAAAGTTGGGAGGCTATTAGTTCTTCGTTGTTTTGGTTCGGATTGTTACGGAAATATAGGCCAATACCAATTGCTAGTGCGATTACAATTATGATCGGTAGGATGAAAGATAGTTTTTTCATAAAAATTTATTAAGTTAAGTAAATGTATTTTATAGTAATATAGCTGTCTAAGTCAAATGGGGTAAGCTTGATATTTAATTTAAAAAATGATAAATTACCTATATTACTATTAATAAATTTATATGTCAGGACATTCAAAATGGAGTAAAATTAAAAATAAAAAAGGTACAACTGACGCTAAGCGGGGGAATTTGTTTACCAAGCTTGGTAAAGCTATCACTATTGTAGCCCAGCAAGGTGGAGGAGATCCAGAAATGAACTTTTCTCTTCGTATAGCTATAGAAAAGGCCAAAGGCGCCAATATGCCAAAAGACAATATAGAAAAGGCTGTAAAACGTGGGGCCGGTGAACTTAAAGATGGTGCACAGCTTCAAGAAGTGATGTATGAGGGTTTTGGTACCAAAGGTGTAGCTGTTATTGTCGAGTGTGTGACTGATAATACTAATAGGACAATTTCTGAAGTGAAAAATGTTTTCAATAAAGCCGGTGGTTCTATGGGTGGGTCTGGCTCTGTTAGTTGGCAGTTTCAACACCTAGGAGTTGTTCATCTTGCAGAGGAAAATAAAGAAAAAGTAAGTAATAAGAAAGATGAGTTTGAGTTGGCTCTTATTGATGCTGGGGCAGATGATATTATTGATAATGAAACAGATTTGGAAATTAGAGCTTCAATAGAAAATTTACAAAAAGTATTAGAAGCTGTACAAAAGTTTGAAATTGAACCAGATGAGTCTGGTCTAGAATGGGTTGCAAAAGAAACCATAGAACTTGATGAAGAAGGTAGTGCAAAAATGGAAAAATTATATGATGCTTTGGATGATCTAGAAGATGTGGATAATATTTATACAAATGAAGCCTAAGGCTTCGCAATTTTAAATTTAGAAATTTTGTAATTTCAAAACAATTTAAAATATTTAATTATTTAAAATTGTTTTCTAAATTTATAATTCCAAAATTTAAAATTATGATTCAAAAAAATAATCGCGAGATAATCCTCGGCATAGATCCTGGCTATGGTAGGACTGGTTGGGGTGTGATAGAAAAAGTGGGTGGAAAGTGGGAGGTAGTTGATTGGGGTTGTGTGGAGACTAGTATGAAAGATTCATTTGTTGATAGACTGGTAGAGCTTTCAGAAGAACTGCAAAAGATTTTGAAAAAATATAAACCGACGCGTGTGGGAGTAGAGGAATTGTTTTTTGCCAAGAATGTAAAGACCGCTATGAAAGTTGCACAGGCAAGAGGTGTGATTTTACTTACTTTTATTCAAGCTGGTTTGCCAGTAGACGAGTTCAATCCTTTGCAAATAAAACAAGCTTTGACTGGTTATGGCAGGGCAGAAAAGGGTCAGGTAGAGCGTATGGTAAAGATGATTTTAAAAATAAGCAAAAAAATACGACCAGATGATGCCGCTGATGCTCTGGCTATTGCTATTACTTGCGCGGAATCATACAAGATGACACAAAAGATGAAGAAATAGTTTTTATAAATATATATAAGCAAGGTTATTCAAGCCTTGCTTTTTTGTTGGATTTATGTTTAAATGCAGGGGAGAGAAAATGACACACAGAGACGGTCTAAGGCCGAGGAGGATATAATGGAAGAGTCTACAAAACCAGATCTCGGTTTGTGGCGTGCTCTATGGCATTTTGTGTTGAACACTATGTCCTGGTTCCTGGTCCAAGTGGTTAGAATCTCGACCACTACGGGTTGGATTTTGTTTTCAGGTATCGGTGGATTTATTATCTTTTTGGATATGGTCCGTATGCTTTCCAACAGAAAGCAGAAAGCCGATGGGAAAGGTTGGGGATGGCTCCATCCCAAGGCCTTCCAGTTTATTCTCAGGGTCGGAAAGGCTTTTGAGGATTCTGGCATTATTCGTAAGAAGGAACACGAATCTTTGTCAGCTGGAGCTATGAACATTGCTGGTATGGGGCTGGTTTGGATGTGTTTTTCTGATCAGCCTTGGATTGTTGCCAACGTACTACTCTGGTTAGGTTTGGGAGACCCTGCTGCACGCATCTTTAGTTTGCATTTTGGAGCTAAACCCAACAAGTGGTTGCTCCAGAAAAGTGTGATAGGGTGCACTTACTTTTTGGGTTTTGGTACGTTGGGCACCTTGCTTACGTGGATTTGCCATGTGCTTGGTGCCACTATCTACCCAGGAGTAGAAGTATTTGGCTTCACACTCATGCAAATGAGCCCGGGTATACTTTTTCTGGCTTTGGCGGCTGGATTGACCATTGCCATGTTGGTGGAAGTATACTCAGAAGCTTTCGAGTCTCCAAAAAATTTCATTCACGGTTGGGACAACTTGCTCATCCCATTTGTGAGTGCGCTCGTTCTCGGACTTTTCGTTTAGGAGGTACACAGCGCCACCCCTTGGTCTCTAGACCTTGGGGTGCGCTGGAAAGGATAAGCCTAATAAGGGCTTTTTTTAATATATAAAATAATAAAATACAGAATTGTCTGTAATTCTGTATTTTTTGTATTCTGTATCTATGTATGATTCTTATATTTCTAACTTGTCCTACTCTAATAAATACGCTATAATATCAATACTTAAATCATAAATTTTAACCATATAAAAATATGACAAAAGTCGCAATTAACGGGTTTGGGAGAATTGGACGTCACGCTCTAAAAGTAGCTTGGGACAAAGAAGATTTAGAAATCGTGGCTATCAATGATCTAACTGACAATGCATCTTTGGCACATTTGCTAAAGTATGATACAGCTTATCCAGCTTGGGAACATGAGATTTCTCATGATGAAGAACATATTATAATTGACGGTAAAAAGGTTAAAGCCTTTGCAGAAAAAGATCCAACAAAATTACCTTGGGGTGATCTAGAAGTGGATGTAGTCATGGAATGTACTGGTTTTTTTCGTGATAAAGAAAAAGCTGGTATGCATCTGACTGCTGGAGCCAAAAAAGTTGTTTTGTCAGCTCCTGGCAAAGGAGAAGGTATCAAGACTTATGTTCGTGGTCTAAACTGTGGTAGCTACAAAGACGGTCAGGAAGATATTATTGATAATGCTAGCTGTACGACAAATTGTACAGCGCCTGTGATGCGTGTGTTGGAAGATTCTTTTGGAATTGACAAAGCTATACTTACTACAATTCATTCCTATACTTCTGACCAAAATCTTCAAGATGGTCCCCACAAAGACCTTCGTCGTGCCAGAGCGGCAGCTCAAAATATGGTACCAACTTCTACGGGAGCTGCAGTGGCTACTGCCAAAGTTGTACCAGAACTCGAAGGTAAATTTGATGGTCTTTGTGTGCGTGTCCCAACCATCACTGTTTCCCTAGTAGATTTTTCTATAGTTCTCAAAAAAGATGCGACAGTAGAAGAAGTAAATAATGTCTTACGTGAAGCTAGTGAGTCCAATCTAAAAGGAATTTTGGCTGTGACTGATGAGCCGTTGGTATCGTCTGATTTTATTGGCAATCCATATTCTTCCATTGCTGATCTTGGGATGACAAAAGTTGTCGGTGGAAACTTAGTGAAAATTATTTCTTGGTATGATAATGAATGGGGCTATGCAAATAGACTTGTGGAAATGGTGCAGATTGTTGGGAAACAGGTGTAAAATTAATTTTTATGAAGATAAAAACCATAAAACAACTTCGTAATCTAGAAAATAAACACGTGTTGGTACGGGTAGATTTTAATGTGCCTATAAAACGAAAGAAAGTTTTGGACGACACCCGTCTACATGCGTCTATTCCTACTATCGAATATCTGATTAGTAAAAAAGCTAAGGTAATAATACTAACTCACGTTGGTCGTCCAGAGGGAAAAGTTGTGGCTGGTTTGAAAGTCGATCCAATCGTAGAAGAACTATCAAAATTATTAAAAAGAAAAGTGAAGAAAATAGAAACTGGAAATTTCAAATTGAATGATAAAAAGAAACTAGAAATTGTTAAAAATATAGAAAAGATGAGACCGGGACAAGTGGTGATGATGGATAATATTAGATTTTCTCCAGATGAGAAAAAAGACACAGGAACCTTGTCTCAAGAACTTGCGAATTTGGCAGATTATTTTGTCTTGGATGGTTTTGCAGTAGCACATAGACCGTCAGCCTCAGTTGTGGGTGTGGCAAAATATTTACCGACCTATGCTGGTTTGCTGTTAGAACAAGAAATAAAGGGTTTGGAAAAAGTGACAGAAAAATATAAGAAACCCTATGTAGCCATAATTGGCGGAGCAAAGACTGAAACCAAGATTCCAGTTATTAAGTCTTTATTGAAAAAGGCAGATTATATTTTGATTGGTGGGGGAATATTTAATACTTATTTGGCTGCTAAAGGTGTTAAAGTTGGTAAGTCATTAGTTGATAAGAATTTCAAAAAAGAAGCATTGGAATATTGTAAAAAAAGAAAAGTTATTTTACCTGTGGATTTTATAGTCGGGGACATGGAGGGTAAGAAATTTAGAGTGGTAGCTATGCCCAAAGGAAAAGGATTCCTCTCTTCGTTCGGGATTAAACCTGCCGAAGCAATTTTGGATTGTGGTCCAGAGACGATTAGGCTTTATGCTAAATATATTAAAAAAGCTCAGACTTTGGTGTGGAATGGTGCGATGGGGTATTTTGAACAAAAACCTTATGACGTTGGCACTCTTTCTATTGCGCGTCTAGTCGCCAGTCGCTCCAAAGGAAAAGCCTATGGTGTGATCGGTGGGGGCGAGACTTTGCAGTCTATGGATATGGTTGGTATGAATGAATATGTTGATCTTATTTCTACTGGTGGTGGTGCAATGTTAGAATTTCTTGGTGGAAAAGAATTGCCTGGTGTTGAAGTAGTAAAAAAATAATTAACATTTTATAAACAGTTAAGCCTTTACTTGGTAGAGGCTTTTTGTTTTTTGTGGTATAATAGTATTAGTTCATAAAGTTCATAAAGTGTGGATTGGACTTTACAAACTTTTTAACTTTATAACTTTTAACTAAAGTGTATGTCTGTCAAAAAAAAGGTGGGGAAAGTTTCTTCTCCAAAAACTCAGCAGGAACAATGTCAATTGTTCAACTGCGTCTGCCATGACTTTGGTCGCAGAATTTTGTGGACCCTGTTTGGTATTTTAATCGCTTACTGTGTAGTCTTGCTTGGTACAATGATTCGTAACAACTTGCAAGAATATTATTTTATAGGTCAAGCTGATAAAATGGAACGCGTCATCACAGTTGATGGCGTGGGCGAAGTCACTGCCAAACCAGACGTAGCTATGACTACTATGGGAATGGTAGCTGAGGGTGTTACAGTGCTCGAAGCTCAACAACAAAATACCTCTGTCATGAATGAATTAATTTTCCGTTTGAAAGGTTTGGAAATTGCTGAAGATGATATCCAAACAGCTAATTACAATATTTATCCTCGTTATGATTATAACGATGATGATGGTAGAACCCTTGAGGGTTATGAAGTTCGTCAAAATGTAAGCGTAAAGATTCGTGATCTAGAAATTGCTAACGAAGTGTTAGCTCTAGCTGGAGAAGTGGGGGCAAACAATGTTAGTGGTTTGCAATTCACAATTGATGATGATGAGGTGTACAAGACAGAAGCTCGCGAAAAAGCTCTAGAACAAGTCTCCGAGAAAGCTCGTGCCTTGTCTCGATCTCTTGGGGTGCGTCTTGTTAGTATAGTTTCTTATGATGAATATACTGGTGGGCAAGATCCTTATCCATACAAATCTTATGCTGAATCTGCCTATGGACTTGGTGGTAGTATGCCAGATGTAGAAGCTGGGAGTATGGATGTCGTAATGAATGTTCATGTGACATTTGAGATAAGATAAACAAGAAAATAAATTAATAAAAACCCGTCAAATAGACGGGTTTTTTTGTTGACTTTTTTTAGTTTTTGTGGTTAGATATAGGTAGTTGTTTTAGGAGAGGAGTAACCCTATGAACGAGATGGTGGATCCAGCCAAAAGGAACCGTGAGGGTTTCAAGAGGCTGGACCGGATGGATCTCTTGCCTATTTCTAAAGGGCAAGAAGATTGGGAGAACTATCTGAAGAGGGTTCAGGTCAAGATTCCTACCTTTACCGAAGATCACCTTTTCGGTATTATGGATCAGGCCGCGGCTGACGAGTTTGTCGAGGTGTCTGTACTCGAAAGACAGACATACTACAGACTTGTAAAGAGTCCTCCTCAAGACGAGACAACTTAAGGAGTGCCGGACTGGAGGGGGAATCGGCTGGCACAAAAGAACATCAGAATATGGTGTTTTTTTGTTTGAGGTATTTTTATTGACAAAGCATTATAAATATAGTATGATTTATCTATCAATTATAAAAGCTGTGATCCGCTATCAACGGGGAGCTGAGAGAAGAACCTTGTTGGCTAGAACTCTCTGGGTAAGCCCATAATAGCTGTAATGAAGCACCAAAGCGGGGTGGTACCGTCTCAAAAGAGACCCCTGCATTATGTGGTGTTTTTTTATTTTAAAATTTTAAATTTATATATATGTATAATGCCAATGAACAAGAACTAGAAGTTTTAAAACAATGGGATAAGACAGACGCTTTTAAAAAGTCTGTGGAGTCTCGTCCAGAAGATAAACCTTATCATTTTTATGATGGGCCTCCTTTTGCTACTGGACTTCCTCATTATGGACACATTGTGGCCAGTCTGATAAAAGACGTAGTACCACGTTACCAGACTATGAAAGGTTATCGTGTAGAGCGTGTTTGGGGTTGGGATTGTCATGGTTTGCCAATTGAAAATATTATTGAAAAAGAATTAAATTTGAATAGTAAAAAGGATATTGAAGAATATGGTATTCCAAAATTTAATGAGGCTTGTCGGTCTACAGTTTTAAAGTACGCTGAGGAATGGAAGAAAACTATCAAACGCATGGGTCGTTGGGTGGATATGCCCGCCCAAGGCGGGTCCGCCTCGGGCGGAGAAGCAGAGAGTTATGGAAGTCATGGCTATAGGACAATGGACATACAGTATATGGAAAGTGTCTGGTGGGTATTCAAACAGCTTTGGGATAAGGGTTTGATTTACGAAGGAAAAAAAGCCATGCATATTTGCCCTCGTTGTGTGACACCTCTTTCCAATTTTGAAGTGACCCAAGGTTATAAAGATGTAAAAGATTTGTCTGCAACTGCAAAGTTCAAATTGAAAAATGCAAAAGAAAAATTAGGTTTAGATGGAGATGTGTTTGTGCTTGCTTGGACTACTACTCCATGGACATTGCCCGGAAATGTTTTGCTGGCTGTTGGTGGTGAGATTGATTATGTTGTAGTGTCATCTGATAATAATAATTTTGTAGTTGCTAAAAAGAGAGTGAAAGATGTAATGAAAGATAAAGAATATGAAGTTGTTAAAGAATTAAAAGGTGAAGAATTTGTTGGTTTGGAATATGAACCATTGTTTCCATATTTTGTAGATACTGAAAATGCTTTTCGTGTAGTTTCTGCTGATTTTGTGACTACAGAAGACGGTACTGGTGTAGTGCATATTGCTCCAGCTTTTGGTGAAGATGATTATCAAATTGGTAAGAGAGAAGAAGTAGGTTTTGTGCAGCATGTAAATATGGATGGGACTTTTATCGAAGAGGTAGTAGACTTTGCTGGCCAAGAAGTAAAACCAAAAGAAGACCCAATGGTGACAGATATTGAAATTATTAAATATCTAGCTCACAATGATAAATTGTTTCATAAAGAAAAATTTGAACATAGCTATCCTCATTGCTGGCGCTGTGATACACCACTTTTGAATTATTCTACCTCTAGCTGGTTTGTGGAAGTGACAAAGTTAAAAGAAGACTTACTAAAAAATAATAAGAAAACTAATTGGGTGCCAGAGCATATCAAGGAAGGTAGATTTGGTCTTTGGCTAGAGGGTGCGCGTGACTGGGCGATTTCTCGTACTCGTTTTTGGGGTACTCCTTTGCCTGTTTGGCGAAGTGAAGACGGGGATACTTTGTGTATTGGAAGTGCAGAAGAACTTTCAGAATTATCTGGAGAAAAAGTAGATGACCTACATAAACACAAAATTGACGATATTGTAATTAAAAAAGATGACAAAGAATATAGGCGTATTCCGGAAGTTTTGGATTGTTGGTTTGAGTCAGGTGCCATGCCATATGGTCAAATGCATTATCCATTTGAAAATAAAGAAAAGTTTGAAGCAGGTTTTCCAGCCGAGTTTATTGCTGAGGGTCAAGACCAGACTCGTGGTTGGTTTTATACTTTGCATGTTTTGGCGACGGCTCTTACCAATGGTAAAAATCCAGTTATTAAGAAAAAGAAAACAGTTCCAGCTTTCAACAATGTAATTGTAAATGGTACTGTGTTGGCAGAGGATGGCAAGAAGATGAGCAAGCGTCTGCAAAATTATCCAGATCCTTTGGTGGTTTTGGAAAAATATGGGGCTGACGCTATGCGTTTTTATCTCGTATCATCTCCGGTCATGCATGCTGAGAGTCTTAGCTTTTCTGAGGCTGGAGTAAGGGAAATGTATAATAAAGTTGTAAATACTCTGTGGAATGTGTTTACGTTTTATAATATGTTTAACATTGATTCCACTGATTCAAAAAATGATTCCACTGATTCTCCAAATATACTTGATAAATGGGTTTTGTCAAAATTGAATTTGTTGGTAGAAGAAACAACGAAGAACATGAATGAATATAAGCTTGCAGAAGCTAGTCGTCCAATTTTGGAATTTGTTACAGAGCTTTCTCAGTGGTATGTTCGTCGTAGTCGTGATAGATTTAAAGGTGAAGACGAAGAAGATAAACAATTTGCTTTGGCAACTTTGAAAGAAGTTTTGTTTACACTTAGTAAAATCATGGCACCATTTACACCATTTATGGCAGAAAAGATTTATGGAGAAGTTGGTGGGGAGATGGAGAGTGTGCATCTGGAGGATTGGCCAAAGACAGGGGAAGTTAACCATACAATTCTTGAAAACATGGTTAAAGCAAGAAAACTGGTAGAAATGGGTCTTGCTCTACGTGCAGAAAGTGGTGTAAAAGTTCGCCAAGTACTTGGACAGTTTTTGATAGTAGATAAAAGTATTAGCGAAGACCTAGCAAGTATTATCGCCAAGGAAATGAATGTAAAAACTGTAGAGCTGGTAGACAGTGTACCAAATGATGAAAGCTTTGTTGTAAAAGAAGATGGTGGTTTTACAGTTGGGTTGGATATCACTCTCACAGACAAACTAAAAAAAGAAGGTTTACTTCGCGAAGTGGTTCGTACTATCAATCAAATGCGTAAAGAACAAAAATTAACTATTGATGATGAAGTGGTAGTGGAATATAGTACAGATGATGAAACACTAAATGCTGTGTTTACAGATTTTGAGGGTGAGCTTAAAAGGTCAGTCTTGGCAACAGAACTGAAAGATGGTGGAAAAGAAGACAAAGAAATTGATGGTAAGAAAATAAAGTTGAGTGTGTCAAAATAGAAAATAAATATAAACAAAAAAACCGACATTATGTCGGTTTTTTAATTATCTAAAAATATTTTTCTAAATATTCTTAGAAGGGGGAAGCTCTCGATGCCGGATGGCAGGAGAGCTGTGTGGGTGGGTTAGGCAGCGTCCATGTACTCGATCTCGTAGTCGCCGTCCTCCTCGAGGAGTGCGATGGCCGGATTGTCGGCTACAATCACGAGTTCGCCTTCGTACTTGCGCAGGAAGGATGCCGGGCAGGTTTCGTTGATTGGTCCTTCGAGCATGTCGCGGATGGCCTCGGCTTTCTTCTCACCGAACGCTAACAGCATGATGATGCCGTGGGCGTTTTTGAGGATCGTGCCGATACCCATGGTGATAGCCTGAGGAGGTATCTCGCCGTCGTCGAAGTGTTGAGTGTTCGTTTCGATGGTGCGCGGAGCCAGGTCGACCACACTTGTGATGGAGTTTTGAGCTGACCCCGGCTCATTGAAACCAACGTGCCCGTTCTCGCCGATACCGAGCAAGACAAAGATGAAGCCACCATCATTGGTGATCCACTCTTCGTAGTCGGTACACGTTTGCCCCAGGTTATCGGCGCTTCCGTCGGGGATGTAGCAGGCAGCGACCTGGACCGTGGAGAAGAGATGGGCTTCCATGTAGTGGTGGTAGCTCCCTTCGCAGGAGTCTTCCGGTCCATACCCTTCCCCGACGTACTCGTCGAGATTGAACGTGGTTGTCTGGAGGAGAAATTCGGGGTGCTTCTCTGCGTACTGTCGCAGATAGAGGTAGACCTCCTTGGGCGTAGAACCTGTCGGTAGGCAGATCGCCTTGTTAGGGTTTTTTTCGATGACCTCGATGAGAGCCCAGGCCGCGTACTTCGCGGCTGAGTTTGACGAATCGAACACTTTGACAGAGACTTTTGCCATGGAACACTTCCTCCTGTGGCGATATTGACGCTGTGGTCTCTTACAAGACCGTGGTAAAAATTAGCTAGATTAACTAGTTTTTACCACAGTCTTGTTTATTTTCTAACCCATTTTAAAAGAGCAAAATAACTTTAACACACAATTGACTACTTTGTCAATCGGTGCTAAGATAAGGTAAGAATTTAACTAATATTAATATTTTTATATGATTAAATATTCAATAGGTCAAAATTTAAAAAAGTCTGATTGTCTAATTTTACCTTTGTTTGAAGATAAGGGTCTGGACAAAGAAATAAAAGATTTAGACAAAGAACTTGAGGGCCTAATAAGTCTGGCTAAGGAAGAAAAAGATTTTGAAGCTAAAACTATGAAAACTTCTTGGATTATAACTGGAAATAAAGATTTACCACGCATTCTTTTGGTGGGTCTTGGTAAAGAAAAGGAATTAAATATAGGTTTGTGGAAAAAAATAGTTGGCTCGTTTGTAATAACAGCTCAAAATAAGAAAGTAGAAAATTTATCTGTAGTATTGCCAAGCAGTGTTACCAAAAAAATTGACGTAAAAATTTTAGCTAGAGAAACTAGTACTGTTATTGAAATAGCAAACTATGCTTATGATGAATACAAAACAGATGAAAAAGCAAAAATGGTTGAAATTAAAAATGTAGAATTTTTTGGAGAAGATATTAATAAACAATTTATTGAAGGTTCAGGGCTTGGTCAAATTACTGGTCAGGGAGTAAATTTTACTAGACATTTGGGAAATACCCCACCAACAATCATGACACCAACTTTTTTGGCTAAGGAAGCTGAAAAACTTGGTAAAAATAATGCAAAAGTGAAAGTAAAAGTTTTGGATAAAGAAGAAATGAAAAAACTTGGTATGGGTTGTATGTTGGCTGTTGCTCGTGGATCAAAAGAAGCTCCAAAATTTATTATAGTTGAGTATTGGGGGGAGACTAAGACAAAAAATCCAACAATCTTGGTTGGTAAAGGTGTGACTTTTGATTCTGGTGGAATTTCTCTAAAACCAGGGGATGCTCTTATGGAAATGAAATTTGATATGTTGGGGGCAGCCACTGCTCTTGGTGCTATAAAATCTGTTATTGAATTAAAATTGAAGAAAAATGTAATTGCAATTTTGCCCGCAGTAGAAAATATGCCAAGCGGAGATGCTTATCGTCCAGATGATATCTTGACTGCTATGAATGGTAAGACTGTGGAAATTTTAAATACTGATGCCGAAGGTAGATTAATTTTGGCCGACGCACTTTGTTATGCTGCCAAGTATAATCCAAAAGAAGTAATTGATTTGGCAACTTTGACAGGTGCTTGTATGGTAGCCTTGGGAATTGAGCGCTCTGGTGTATTTGGCAATCAAAAAATAGTTGATAAAGTTTTGCAGACGACAGAGATCACCGGAGAAAAACTTTGGCATCTGCCAATTGGAGATGAATATGATGAAGCTATGAAAAGTGAAGTGGCTGATATAAAAAATATTGGTGGAGTAGGTGGAAGATCTAGTTTTGGTGGGGCTAGTACTGCAGCAGCTTTCTTGGAATTTTTTACTAAAGATGAAAAAGGTAAAGCACTATATCCATGGGCACATATAGATTTGGCTAGTGCTATTTATGCTAGTAAAGGAAAACCTTGGGTAAGAGTTGGTGCTAATGGTGCGGTGGTACAGACTTTGGTTGAGTATTTAAAAAAATAATTTAATAAAATATAAATAAATTTTTAATATGGTAGTAGAGTTACCGGGAAGGTATATGAAAACACCTGGAGAGTTTTTTAGGTCTAAAAATAATATAATAATCGCAGAAGATCCTGAATTATCTGAGGCGGCACGAGCTATACAGTGTTTTTCAATATTAGAATTAGAAAATAAAAAATTATTTGGATTGCTTGTAGAAGAAGATTTTGATGTTAGAAATATTAGACATGTAGATCGTATGGGTAGATATGCTGAAGCTGTTGCGTTTTTGTTACAACTTGAAGGAGAAGACTATAAAGACATATTACTACAAGCCAAAAAATTATTAATAAATATGGCAGAAAAATATATTGAAGAAGATTTTGAAGAAAAAGAAGTTTTACCATATGAATGGACAGAGTTGGCTCAGGAAATTGAAGTTAAATTTGGTAATAAATAAAAAATATGAGTAAGAAACAAAAAATAGAACTTCTTGCTCCTGCAGGTAGTCCCGAAAAAATGAAATATGCTTTTGCTTACGGAGCAGATGCGGTCTACATGGGTAT
>CAZRUM010000011.1:20964-28302 GCA_964603435.1 uncultured Gammaproteobacteria bacterium
CCGAAAAAATGAAATATGCTTTTGCTTACGGAGCAGATGCGGTCTACATGGGTATACCAGATTTTAGTTTGCGTGTCAGAATTAACAAATTTACCATGGACGATGTGAAGTCTGCGATTGAATATGCACACGGAATAAACAAGAAAATATATGTGACAGTAAATATTGTTGCTCATAATCAACATTTAGAAAAATTACCAGGTTATCTCAAAAAACTAGAAAAGTGGCAGCCTGATGGTTTTATTATTTCTGACCCTGGTGTGATTACAATGTCAAAGAAGTATGCCCCAAGCGTTCCAATTCATCTTTCCACGCAAACAAATGCGACCAATTGGCAGACTGTAAAGTTTTGGTACGATCAAGGTCTTGAGAGAGTAGTTTTGGGACGAGAAGTGACACTCGATGAAATTAAAGAAATTAGTAAGCGCGTTCCAAAATGTGAAATAGAATATTTTGTTCACGGTGCTATGTGCATGAGTCATTCGGGTAGATGTATGTTGTCAGCTTGGCTTAGTGGACGCAGTGCAAACCTGGGGGATTGTGTGCAACCATGTCGTTGGGAGTATAAAGTAAATAATATCTCGGTGGAACTAGAAGAACCAAGTAGACCTGATATGATTATTCCGGTAGAAGAAGATATGCACGGGACATATATTTTCAATTCCAAAGATATGTGTTTTATAGAATATTTGCCAGAGCTAATTGACGCGGGTGTTATGAGTTATAAAATTGAAGGCCGGGCCAAGAGCCATGCCTATCTTGCTAGTGTAGTAAAAGCATATAGACAAGCATTTGATTTGTTAGAAACAGAAAAAGATTTAAAAATACAAAAAAGAAAATTGAAAGCTATCAAGAAAAAAGTATTAGATAAATTGGTTCATCGTGGTTATACGACTGGTTTTCTTTTTGGTCGCGAGACTGTAGAGCAAAATGTAGAGAATAGTCATGTGGGCGGACAGGAAGAATTTGTGGGTGAGGTGTTGGATTGTGTGGAAATAAATGGAAAAAATCTTGCCATTGTTCGTGCTCATAATGCTCTTCGAGTCGGAGATAAACTTCGCATTATGATGCCGGGTGAAGAAAAAGATTTGCGAATGACTGTAAAGAAGATGTATAATAGTGATGGTGATAAAATTGAAAGTGCCCATGGTGGTACAGGAGAGTTGGTAAAGGTTCTCGTAAATAAATTTATTCCAAAATATTCTATTTTGTTTAAAAAATAAAACAAGACCATTTTATTAATTATAATATAATATATGAGTGAAAGAAATCAATCTCCAGAGGAAATAGCAGCACACGCACAACATTTGGAGAAATTAAAACTCACAAAAGAATTGAAAGGTGAAGGAGTGTTTGTTGGGGGAAAGGCTGGTGAATATACAGGAACACCAGATGAAATAGAAGAACAGATTAGAGCAAAATATGGTGATGCTTCGGGTGGTGACGAGGATAGTGGTTTAGATTTACCTTCAGATCCTTTAGAGCGTTTTGAGGCTGTATCAGAAATTAATAAGGATTTAGGAGAAACTAATAATATTGACGGAAAGGCTGCAGTTTATGTTGGTCCAAAAGAGGTTGTGGAAGCTAATCGTGGGGCAGATGAAAAAAAGTTGAAAGAACAAAAAAAAGAAGAAAAACAAAAAAATAGAGAAGACAGAAAAGAGTTTATGGTTAAATTTTTTAAAGAACATTCTGATTTGGCAAAAACTCCTGAAGATGTTATGGCCACTTATATGGAATTGTTTAAAAGAGGTATAAGTTCTAACAGTGATTACCAATTGGAATATATCCCATCAATATTGTGGAAATATCAAGGTAGTTATTATGATGAGGGAATTAAAGATTTACCTGATTCAGACGATGAGCATCAAAATAAGTATGATTTTTATATAAAAGATCGTCCAAAAATTGCTTACAAGGAATTGCTTACAGGTGCAGAAAAAATACTTTCTTCAGTGGGAGATGCTTCTGTCATAAAAAACTCTTTAGTTGCTGATGGTTCGTTTTCTGTTGTTTATAAATCAAATGATGGATCTCTTAAATATGTCGATATTCCAGCTCCTAATGTAGATGAAGTAAAGATCTTTGTTCCGCAAGATGAAATAGATGAAGCGAATGCTACTCTTGTAAGAGATTACATGATAAATAAGGGGGAGGACCCTAATGATCATGTGAGATTTCGTTATCATTATGATGCTGATTTTGTGACTACAGAAGACGGTAGAAATAAATATGATTTTGCGAAAGAATATACTATGCGTACACATATGCAAACTTTTGAAGATCTGGGGTTAAATATTGTAAAATTGTCAGAGGAGGAGAGAGGTGTATTGAGTAATTTTTATCGCGTTAATAGTTCACTTGATCATGCAAAAGAGGTGATTGAAGAAAACGAAAGACAAAAAGATACATTTTCTAAAGTTGGTGTTTAATTAATTAATCATTTTTATATGTCTAAAAAAACAGCAATAAAGAAAATCACAGCCCGTGAAATCCTAGATTCTCGTGGCAATCCAACAGTTGAAGCAACTGTCGTCTTGAGCGATGGCTCTGTTGGTGTAGCCGCTGTTCCTAGTGGAGCGTCCACTGGGACACATGAGGCTTTAGAACTTCGTGATGGGGCCAAGCGGTATGGTGGCAAGGGTGTTTTGAAGGCAGTTAAAAATGTTAATACTCATATTAATAAAGCTCTTCGTGGGGCTGATGCTAGTCAGCAAAAAAATATTGATGAGCTAATGCTAAAGTTGGATGGGACTGATAACAAAAAGAAACTAGGTGCTAATGCAATTCTTGCTGTGTCACTTGCCAACTGTCGGGCAGCTGCCAACTCTACCAAAACTCCACTTTACAAATATATCCGCAGTACTTATAGACTGAAAGAAAAAGGCTGGAGAATGCCAGTCGCTACTATGAATGTTTTGAACGGTGGCAGACATGCAGATAATAATTTGTCAGTGCAGGAATTTATGATTGTGCCGATAAATAAATCTTTTGCAGAGCGTGTTCGTATGGGTTCACAGATTTTTCATTCTCTGGCTCAGATTTTAAATAACAAAGGCTATTCTACTGGTGTGGGGGATGAAGGTGGTTTTGCCCCAGACCTACTAAACAACGAACGAGCACTTCAGCTTCTTGTGCAAGCTATAAAACATGCTGGTTTTGTGCCAGGCAAGAATGTTTTTCTTGCCATGGATGTAGCAGCTAGTGAATTTTATCGTAAAGGCAAATATTATTTTGCTTCTCAAAACCAAGCCAGTACGGCTGACAAGATGATGAGAACTATAGAAAATTGGGAAAAGAAATATCCTTTTATTTTCATAGAAGATCCATTAGCAGAAGATGACTGGGACAACTGGAAAATCTTTACCAAAAAGTTTGGTAAAAAAGTTGCTGTAGTGGGAGATGATTTGTTTGTCACAAATACAGAGCGCATTCAGAAAGGGATTGATATGAAAGTGGGTAATGCTGTACTTATAAAATTGAACCAAATTGGAACTTTGTCTGAAACTATTGAGGCAATTTACTTGGCTAAGAAAAATAATTATCAAGTAGCTATCTCACATCGCTCTGGAGAAACAGCAGATACATTTATTGCTGATCTTGCTGTAGCTGTAAATTCTGAATATATAAAGACTGGGTCTTTGAGTCGTAGTGAGAGAGTGGAGAAGTATAATAGGTTGATGGCTATTGAACAAGAAGTGAGTTAGTTTGTAAGTATATAAGTGTGTAAGTAAAAACCCGCTGGTATAGCGGGTTTTTTGTATATTGAAACCAAAAATAAAAAATGCTATAATGCATTTACTATGAAAAAAATATACATATATGCAATTGTCTTATCGTTATTTTTAATGGCTGGCTCTGTTTTAGCGACAGCCAGTAGTGATAACTACCAGATTGATGGTGGGCAGTTTACTTCTGGGGCTGGGACAGTTAGTTCGGATAATTATGAGACAGATGTAGCTTTCAACCCAACAGCCGGTTCTATTACTAGTGATAATTATAATATAGAGCAGGGTGAAGTTTTTAATACAGGCGAGATTGATATTGAAGATCCTGGTACTGGCTCAGTAGCTGGTGGTGGTGGAGTGATAGAATCAGAAACTGTGCCACCAGAGATTGTGAGTTTGGAAATAATAAATATTTCAAAAACTAAGGCAACAATCTTTTTTGAAACGAATGAAATTGCGGTGGCTTTTGTAGAGTATGGTGAAAATAATAAGTTTGATATTAATACTGGAGCAGAGGATAGTTTTTTGTTTTCACATGATTTTTTATTAGAAGATTTGCGACCAGCTACTTTGTATAAATTTAGAGTACATATGTTTGATCGCCATCATAATGTTGCAGTGACTGAAATATATCAATTTACAACTTTGCCAACCGTAGTAATTATTCCCGAAGTTCCAGAAGAAGTTGAAATTATACCAGAAGAAATAGAGGGTGTTCCAGGTGAAGTGGTAGAAGATGATGCCATTGTTGAAGAAGAGGTTGTTGGAGAAGAAGTAATAGAAATACCAATAACTTTGGAGCCAGAAGAATTTTGGACAGAAGTAGAGGAGACTTTTCTAACAGATGAAGAAATTATAAAAATATTTACTTTTGTAAAACAAGAAAGTTTAGATGAGGAGGGAAAGACAGAAATAAATTTTGTACCTGTAAAAATAGAAAATAAAGAAAACAAATGGCAAGCCCTTGTAGGGTCAGAAACTTTATTATCTCTGCCAGCTGAGATTTTTAAAAAAGATATAGCAGAAATAAAAGCAGAGGTAGAAGGTCAAGTGGTAGTTTTGAAATATAATGCTGAATCACAGGCTTACGAATCACTTGTCACTATGCCTACGGCTGGGGGAGAATACGATGTAAAGATTCAGGTTAGATATGATGATGATACTTATGAAGAATTAAGTAAAACAATAAAAGTAATACAGTATGGTGTAGTAATAGAAAAGAAATTTTTTGATTGGTTTTTAAAAGAAAAAAAAGTAATTCCTTTCGCCAAGGTTTCTATTTATAAAGAAGTGGGGGAAGGTGAATGGGAATTATGGAAAGCTGAGGAACACAATCAATACAATCCGCAGGTGACAGATGAAAATGGTAATTTTGTATTCTTGGTACCAGAGGGTAAATATTATTTAGAAGTGACTGCCCTAGGTTATAAGAATTATAAAAGTAAAGTAATGGAAGTAATAGATGAAATGGTAGTTCCAGAGATAAAATTGAAAGTGGCTAGTAAAGTAATAGGGTGGGGATGGATGATTTCTTTGGGACTTGCAGTTTTTATACTCTTGTTATATACTCTAAAGAGAAAAAAGTAATATTTAACCTTTTTATTATGAAAAATGAAGAAGTGCAAAGTTTTAATGGGGGGAAGTTTGTTTTTGTAGTCATCATCATCGTTCTCTTGGTTGGTTTAGCCTGGACTGCTATGGGTTACAAAAAAGCCAATGATAAAGTAAATTTACTTTCCACTGCCAATGGACAACAACAGTTAGCAGAGAAGGAAGTAAATGCAATTGTGAATAAAGTAAAAAAACATATTGTCTTGCCAGATGAGACTCCAATGGTCGCAACTGTGGCTGATGTTGACAGTTTGGCCAAGGAACAGGCCTTTTTTGTAGGCGCTCATAATGGCGATAGACTCTTGATTTATAGTAATAAAGCTATTATTTATAATGAAGAAACGGATAAACTCATAAACGTAGGTCCTGTATTTGTGGATGGTGCTAATCAACCTGCTCCTACAGTGCCAGAGGCGGTAGAGCTAGAGGTGGTTAAGAAAGATATTAGCGTAGATGTAAAAAATGGTTCAAAAACAGCAGGTGTAGCTTCTACTATGGCAAATAATTTAGAAGGACAAGGTTATGATATAGGTAATATAGATAATGCTAATAGTAATGAGTATGCAGGAAATGTTTTGGTTAATTTGAATGGAAAAAATGTTACAGAATTAGAACAATTTTTGGGCGTAAATGCTGTAGCAGAGCTACCAGAAGGAGAGGGGCAAACAGGTTCTGATGTGGTAGTTATTTTGGGAAATTAATAAGTAAAAAAAATTGTAAAATACATCCTGAGCTAGGGTGTATTTTTTTTGTAAACAAAGCCAATTTATCCCCATAATACGCACTAAAAAAAAGATAAAAAATATGTTATAATACTGATGTTAAAAAAGAAGATAATGAAAGTCTTTTTTAAAAATTTATTGATAGTATCAGTTGTATTTTTGACTACACTAATTTTTTGTTTGCCTAGTGCAAATGCCATCACTATTCCTAACTATTTAGGCTATGAAGGTTCTCTAAAAAATTCTAGTGGAGAAGCATTAACAGGAAATTATGATATTGAATTTAAATTGTATAGTGCACTTACTGGCGGGACAGTTTTATGGACAGAATCACACAGTGATGTATCAGTTGTTAGAGGGTATTTTTATACCCAGCTTGGTAGTGTGACAGATTTGGATTTAGATTTTAGTCAGCAATATTTTTTGTCTGTCAATGTAGAAAGTGATGGAGAGATGAGTCCGAGACAGCCTATGAATTCGGTAGCCTACGCCTATTCTGCTAATATTGCTTATGGTGCTTATGCTACTTCGATAGCTCCTGCTACTTCTACTGGTGCGATGTATTATGATTCTTCAGATGGTAATCTTTATGTTTATGATGGGGTAGCCGGTAACTGGGTAGATATGACATCTGGAGCTGGTAGTGGTGCTACTCAGCTTTCTGAATTATCAGATGTTTCTGATAGTACGGCTACTGATGGAAATTTACTTTTTGCTAATGGTCTTACTTGGGAAAGCCTTCCACAAACAAATATTACTTCTGTTGGCATAATTACAACGGGTACTTGGCAGGGAGATTCTATTACCAATGATTATATTGCTAGCTCAACAGAATGGAACACGGCTTACGGCTGGGGCAACCATGCCAGTGCAGGTTATCTTACTAGCTACACTGAAACAGACCCAGTCTACACTGCTTGGAACAAATCAACAGGTATCAGTATTAACGAGAGTCAGATTAGTGATTTTGGAACTTATCTAACAAGCTACACAGAAACAGATCCTATTTGGACATCAGCATCAAGTTCTTACGTTCGTTGGGATTCAACATCTAGTACACTTTGGAACACAGCTTACGGTTGGGGTAACCATGCTCTAGCTGGTTATTTGACTACTTCTACTGATCTGACTACGGCTAATTTTGCTTCAAATAATATTTCTCAATGGATTAACGATGCTGGTTATGTTACTTCTACTAGCGGTGGTTCTGAAACCGATCCAATCTGGAATGCTGTATCTTCAACATATTTAACAACAGCCACAGCTGCTTCAACATA
>CAZRUM010000012.1:0-27592 GCA_964603435.1 uncultured Gammaproteobacteria bacterium
GATTGAGTAATTTCTTTTCTTGTAAATTTGGAGAAAAAGTTCTTTTGGTAGCACGTTTACTGTGACTAACATTCTGACCACTTTTAACTTTTTTACCTGTAATTTGACATTTCTTAGCCATATTTTTGATATTTAATAGTGGCAGAATTATATACTATTTATGATATTTTGTCAAGTACTCACCATAGAGACGCCTTAGACCTGCCAATTCCTCACAAACCCCCTCAAAACTCTGCTCATCAATCTGCCTAATCGGTACAATCTTTCCCGAAGTATTAGTCACAAAAGCACCATCATATTCAAATATTTTATCTAACTTTATGTTCTGTTCAATCACTTTATAACCATTCTGTTTGGCACACTCTATCACTGTCCGACGTGTTATTCCGTCTAATACTTGTTCTAAAGGTGAAGTGTATAGAGTTTTACTTTTTATAACAAAGAAATTTGACCTAGTACCCTCCACTACATTTCCATCTCTATCTATAAGTAGTGCATCAAAAGCGCCTGCTTTCTGAGCTTTTTTGAAAATAATATAACTAGGTAACATGTTTAAACTTTTGACCTGTGGTAAAAATCGTTCGTGATTATAAGTAATGACTTTTACACCCTGACGATAATCTTTTTTCTCCACATACTTTGGTGGAAGCATCATTATATATAGTAGGGGTTTCTCTCCCCCTATCAAAATCATTTTTATATTACAATTCTCCTGTTTATTTTTCTTCATCAATTCGTTTGTCCATTCTGCAATCTCGACTGATTTGAATTCGTGAGTCAAATCAATCATCTGGGCTGACTCTAGTAAACGCTCCACGTGAGTATCCAAATGATACAAAGTATCTTTCCTCAAGCGTAAATTCTCATAAACTCCAAAACCATAAGTAAACTCAATATGATCAATTGGTAAATTGGCTTTTTTTGTCTTTATTAATTTTCCATTTAGACTGCAGTATTTACCAAGCATAATATTTTATTTAATCAATATATTGAAACCTTGGTATTTTTTCACCTTCCATAATAACATTTTCTAAAAACATTTTTTTCGGTCTAACCCACAAAGCATTTTCTCCAAAATCAGATGAATCATACAAGGCGCGATAAACAACCATTTCTTCCAATGTTTCACTATGTCGAGCCACACCAATAACTTCGTATAAATTACCTTTGTAATGTTTATATTTTCCTAGTTTAATTTCTTTCATACTAAATGTTTCTTTAAGAAAGCTCTACCTGAACCCGATTTTAAATATTTTTCAAAACTAAAGGCTATATATTTATCCTTAAACGCCACATAAAAAACTAGCTCTACTGGTAAACGATTACAAGTTGATATTACCTGACCTTTTGTATGTCTCATGAATCTATCTTTTAAATTATTGGTGCAACCTAGATAATACCCATCTTTACATTTTAAACTATACACATAATACATATTTTAAAATCTAGAAGCGAATTTATCACGCCAAAGCTTCTCTTATTAAAATAACTAGCCAATATTTTAAAAATAACTATCGCTCTCGCCTCTGCCCTGATGGGCTACAGCGAAGCGATGGCGGAGGCGAGAGGATTTGAACCCCTGAGACCCGTTAAGGCCTGCCACATTTCGAATGTGGTGCATTCAACCACTCTGCCACGCCTCCATTATATCCTAAATAATATCATATTGATAGAAAAAATAAAACCCGCCAAATGACGGGTTTATAATTTATAGTTTGTATCTTATTCTTTTGTTTCTTCCTTTTTCTCTTCTTTTACTTCCTTTACAGGAGCTTCTTCAACTTTCACTTCTTCAACAGCTGGTTCAGCTTCTTCTTTTTTAGGTTCTTCCGCTACGACTTCATTGTCAACTTTTTCTACCACTTCTTTACCTTTTTTATCTTTTCTGACTTCTCTTAATTTTTTCTTGAAATTTCTTAGATAACCAGCCTTGGCTTGTCTTACCTTCATTTCACGAAGTAGCTCTATTTTTTCTACTACAGGAGAATTTATTGGGAAAATCTTTTCTACACCTATACTATTAGAAATCTTTCTAACGGTAATTGTAGCACCAGCCTCATTCCCATGTTTTATACCAATAATAGTTCCTTCAAAAACCTGAATACGTTCTTTTTCTTCACCTTTAGTATTAATTTCTTTAATCCTCTGGTGAACCTTTACAATCATACCTGACTTAAGGTTTGTTCTGATATCTTCTGTCATATAATTCTATAGTTACCGAGAGGTTGAGTACCGTTCCCCAACGTCGCTTTTGAAATTTATTAAGTGGCAATAGTGTACTATATTTAGCTTTTTTTGTCAAGCCCTACATTTTGGCTTATTTTAGCCTATATTCCTCTTTTTTTAAGATTTCTTCTACTTCTTTAACTGTGTTTTCCAACTGCCCTTCAGCATTTATTATCACATAGTCATAAAAATCCTCCTCATTATCAAGCTCATACTTAGCAGCTTTCAATCGCCCAGCTAACTCTTCCCCACTTATACTAGGATCTCTTTTTACCAGACGATCTTTCAATATATCAATAGATTCTGTCTTTATAAAAATAGTAACAGCATTGTGATGTTCTTTGTAATATCTAGCTCCAACCACATCTGGATTAACAATAATATTAAAGCCCTCGGATAATTTTTTATCTAAATCAAGCTTATAGGTACCATAATAAACAGATCGGCCTGGCACAAAAGTATGTTCGAGGATATTTCCTTTGGTAACCTCTTTTTTAAAACTATCTTCAGAAAAAAAGTAATAATCAACTTTATCCTTTTCATTTAATCTTGGCTCACGAGTAGTGGCGGTCACCAAACGAGTAAAAATAGGAAACTTTTTTATTATTTCTTTAGTAATTGTGCTTTCTCCAGAACCAGTCGGCCCTGCAATAACCAAAACTTGTTTCCCCATATTATTTTAAATTCTTTAAATGATTTTCTAATTTCTTTGGAAGACCAGCATGAAAACACCTTTTCTCTCCTGCCAAATCTGTAAAACAAAGTTTTTCTGCGTGTAAAAAGAGTCTCCCCAACTTATGATCACTCTTTTTTATTAATTTTTTATTTAGATAAAGATGATCACCAAACACTGGATGTCCAAAAGCAAACATATGTACACGAATCTGATGTGTACGCCCAGTATGGATCTTTACACGAAGCAAAGTAAAACGTATATATTTTTCTTCCACCCAAAATTCTGACAAAGCATTTCTACCCGGTTGATCTTTACCTACATTTTTCAATTTCATTTTATCAATCTTGGGACGAGATACCATCCGACCGTCCTTTTTATTGCGATCTATATCGAAATTAACTACCTCATGTTCTGAATCAATCTGACCATAGACCAAAACTTTATATTCTTTGTCTACAACTCTATCTTTAAATTGTTTTTTTATATGTTCAAACATTTTTTGAGTCCTCGCTATTACCATAAGTCCAGAGGCTTCTCTATCTAGACGATGTACAATTCCAGGACGAACAACAGACTCACCAACACTAGCAATATCGGGATATTTTTCTACTGCCCAATCTTTCAAAGTGTTGCCTTCACCCGCCATAGTAGGATGAACCAAAATTCCAGATGGTTTATTTATTACAATAAAATCTTTATTTTCTTCAATAACCTCTACATCAAAATCTACACCGGTCTCTTTTGTGGCAATACTAGATTTTGGATCAATTACTTCTCTTATTTCCACAATATCACCCCTTTGTACCGCATAACCTGCTTTATTGGGAATCTCATTATTTACAAACACAAAAGAATGATCAAACATCTTTTTTATTTGTGATCTAGTGATACCTAATCTGTCAGACAAAAAAACATCAAGACGTTTGCCATGTTCAGCTACTTTTACCTTAATTTTTTCTTTTAAAGACATAATTTTGAAGTCTCACCTATATACTTTTTCTAATTTATCACCCCAAAGAAAATAGATGTGATACATATGGTAGGCCAGGGTGGAATTGAACCACCGACCCCAACGTTATAAGCGTTGTGCTCTAACCCCTGAGCTACTGGCCCTTTTACTGCCGTATTATAGCAAAAACCAAAGAAAAATCAAGTCTTTAGCCACACTTGAAAAAAAATGGAAAATAGTCTATACTTAGCCTGTTATATGAAACAAACTACTCAAAAATTGATAAAGCAGGCTCAAAAAATAATGAGTCGTTCTTCTGATCCAGTACATGATATAAAACATGTACAATGTGTAGTAGAAAATGTAAAAAAAATAAGCAACGACATAAATATATCAGAACAAAATAAAAAAGCTCTAATTTTGGCCGCTTGGTGGCACGACGCAGGTAGAACTATTACCAAAAAGCCTTCTATAATTTGGATGGTAATGATAGATGACATTATTTCTGCTTTTATGCTTTTGGGGCACAGTTTGTGTTTTGGTCTATGGAACAGGACTGTTTGGCAAGCCAGCAAAATAATTCTTTGCAAAGGTTTCAGAGCCGACAATTTCTTAACAAGAATATTATTAAAGAAAAAAACCAAATTGCTTCTAAACATTTTATGCGATGCTGATATCATAGAAGTATTGAACCAGGAACGCATAAATTTTTTCTTACCACTAATAAAAAACTCTAAACTATCCCTAGCCTCTTACAAATTTTTGACCAATCGTAATCTAAAAATTAATAAACTAAAAATAAAAACAGAAGCTGCGAGAAAATATTTCGAAGAAATTATAAAAAAACTTTTGCAGTGGGCCAAACAAACTGAAATTATAAAATGGCACATAGAAAACTTTGGTAAAGAATGGTATGACAAAATAAAAAAAAGAATAGAAGACTTACTTGATTATATTACTCTACTAAATTTACAAACGAATCACACAATCTAAAACGATTAATCCTCTCCGAACGGAACAAAAAATATTTAAAACTTGGTAAAAATAATTACCAAGTTTTTATTTTAAAAAAAATAAAAAAGTTATACACAGTTTTTTTAAAAAAGTGTTTCAAAAAAACATAAAACAAACTATAATACAAACGTTAAAAGGTCGCTGTAATTTTTTTAAAATAATAAAAAAATTATAAAAGTTTTTACATCGATGCTTGTCATGTAAAAAACTTCGTACATTAGTAAGTAATCATTTGGTGTGTACCATGGTTACATCAAAAACTACTAATGTATATATCATTTTAAGAAAGGAGATGTATAACTATGCCAGCAAAAAAACGTAGCGTTAAAAAAGCTGCACCTAAGAAAAAAGTTGCTAAACGTAAACCAGCAGCTAAGAAAAAAGTTGCTAAACGTAAAGTAGCTAAGAAAAAAGTTGCTAAACGTAAAGTAGCTAAGAAAAAAGTAGCTAAACGTAAACCTGCTAAACGTAAAGTTGCAAAAAAACCAGCTAAGCGTAAAGTAGCTAAACGTAAACCTGCTAAAAAGAAAGTAGCTAAGAAAAAAGTAGCTAAACGTAAACCTGCTAAACGTAAAGTAGCTAAGAAAAAAGTTGCTAAGAAACCTGCTAAACGTAAAGTAGTTCGTAGAAAGAAGAAATAAATCTTTTTTCAAACTAAAAACACTCTTGGAAACGAGAGTGTTTTTTTATTTAAAAAAATTATTATTCCAAATCAAAACCAGTTTGTTTCGGTCCACCTCTATCCCCACTATCTTTAAAAATACGCACTACGCCAAATTCACCATCATAACCAGGTTCTACATGAATATTGCCTTGTCTCACCCTTTCAATTGCACCTGCAATAATTTTTGTACTAGCTTTTTCAATACTCTCCAGGCTTACATTTAACAAAATATGAAACTCACTACCAAGTTTTTCTATCATTTCATCATATTGCACCTTCACACGTTTTGTATTTACACCACAACCAAATGTATCTGCCAAAATTTCTGGTAAAGGTACTAGGCTTTTATAAGGAATTTGTTTTTTACCAACTTCCTTAGCTTCTTCTACAGATCTATCCGCCAATTTATGAACTCTGTTTTCTACCCCAATGACTAGTGGCTTACCACACTTAGGACAAATATTTTTCAATTTATCACTTTCTTCTGGGGGACAAACAAATTTACAGTTTCTATGTCCATCCCAATGATATTTCCCCTCTTCGGGATAAAACTCTATTGTATATTTAAATTTATTTACCACGTGGTCACCCGCAGGTGACTTTACGTGGCTTTTCTTATTTAAAATTCTCATTATCTCACTATAGGTAATATCTTTCTCACTACCAAACTCAAATACATTGGCTTCGCGCCCTAATTTTCCACAACTATGCGCGTCTGAATTTGAAACAAGAGTAATATTATCTAAAGCAGACAAACGCCAATTCATAACAGGATCACTAGACAAGCCAGTTTCTATCGCAAAAATATGTGGAGCCAATTCTTCAAAAGCTTCTTCCAAACTATCGTAACCACCCTTGCTCCCAAAAATACCAAACCATGGTGTCCAGACATGAGCTGGTATCATTACCATACGTTTATCGACTTCTAGCATTATTTCCAAAAGAGTCTTTACGTTCAGACCCAAAATTGGTCGCCCGTCTGATTTTAGGTTAAATCCCATGTTTTCCAGAGTTTGATTAAATTTAGCCACCACCTCTAAATTTGGAGCAAACACACAAACATGAACACGCCTAGTCTTATCTTTATGCTTTTTTACACAAGACAATTCCGTGCCTAAAATAAATCTGGTTTTACTAGACTCATCTTTTAATTTGTAAATTCCTTCTGTATCCTCTACCAACATATCTGTCATATGCTCAAACCAAGCTGGATGAGTGAAGTCGGAAGTTGCTACCATATCAATTCCTCTTGTTTCACAGGCTCTGGCAATATTAGACAAATTCAAACCCGGGGAACAAGCCCGGGAATATTTTGAATGGATATGAAGATCTAAAATTTTGTCCATACTTAAAAAGTATAATTCCTTTCATCTACTATTCTTTTAACTTCAAAATACAACTTGAGAGTCTCTCTTATTTTTATCTCCAAATAATCTATTTCTTGATTTTCATCTACGTTGGGCTTTCCTGGCTTAGTTTCCGCTATTAAATAATTTTGTATATGTTTATCCAAAAAATTAAGATTTAGATAAAAATCAAAAATTTTAACCCCTTCCTCATCTTCAATAATCTTAAAAAAATCATCTGAAGGTAAATTATTCCAAAAGCTTAAATCTAAATAATTAGAATTTAAATTATCTTCTTTCACTGATTGTAGATTAAATAATAACGCCTTCGCATTTGAAAAAGTATCTATGTTTATTGCCTGATATAGCCTTTGTTCATGTCTCTGATCTATACGATATAAAACAATACAAGAAGATAATACCCCTGCAAAAATAGAAATCAGAAAAGCAAACACCACTTCTTTTAAAAAATTCTCTTTTCTAAAAAATTTCATAAATCTATTTAAAAATTCATTCTAAATTCTTTACCATAGTCTTTGAAACCTAATTTTTTATACCAAGCATGAACCTCTTCACGAGCAAGTCGACTAGTCCCTATCAATTTGTAACATTTTTTATCTTGAGCTTCTTTTACAACAGCACCAAGCAATTGATTTCCCAAACCTTTACTTCTGTAAGCCTCTTCTACATAGAGATCTTCCAAAAGACCATAAGGTTGTTCATGTAAATCATTATGAATTATATAAAGATAAGCCCTACCCATTATCTCATCACCTTCTGTCATAGTAAATTTAACAGCATAGGCGTCCATTTTCATTTCTTTTTTTAATTGCATATGTTTCTAATTACAATTTAATTCTTTTAAAATATTTCCTAGCTTTTCGGGATCTAAACCACCGGTTTTTTTTTCAAAATCCCCAGCCACTATATTATGTTCTTTTAGATTCTCTTCGTCAAATTCTATTAGATTCCATTTTTTTTCTGCATACTGCTTTTTTTGTTCATCACTCAGCTTAGCATTATTAAAAATAATAGTATCCAATTTTCTAGGTAAATAATTTTCTAACTCATTTATAAAATCACTAAGCTTTTTCGGACCCGTCTCACCAATACCTTCATAAGCATCACCGCAAACATAAATAAGTTTAGCTTTTGATTTTTCTATAGCTTCCTTTGTTCCTGTTGGTAACAAAGTGGCCACAACGCTACAATACAAACTGCCTGGACCTATTATAATACAATCAGCTTCTTCTATTTTTTGTTTTGCTTCTAAAAAAATATTTACTTCTGGTTCCAACCAAGCTTTTTTAATACGCAAACTCTTATCATACTCAGGTCTATCAATCACACCTTCAGTTTTTATGATGTCCCCGTTGTCCAATTTCACCACTAGATCGGTTTTATTGAGTGTAGTCGGATAGACATGACCTTGAGCTTCTACTGCGTCCTCTAATGCTCTTACAGCGGACATATAATCTCCATTATATTTTTCGAGTAGAGTAAGAACTAGATTACCTAAACTATGCTCAGCTGATTTACTATTTCCTTTTATTCTATTCTTGTTAAAAATCTGACGTAAAACAGTGTAGTCATATTTTGACATTGCTAAAACCGCTCGCAAAATATCTCCAGGAGGCAGTGTATCAAACTCTTCACGTAATTTTCCAGAAGACCCACCGGAATCACTCATGGATATCACAGATGATAATTCAATATCGTCTATAAATTGTTTCATGGCATTGGTAGAAATAGCACTGCCATTTCCCCCGCCGATAATTACTACTTTTTTTTGCATTGATTTAGACTGATTCATAAACACTGATTTAAACTGAATATTAATTTAAACCTAAAAGCTTGAATATTTGTTCATCTTCTAAAGAATCCACGATTAAGTCTGCCTCGTCAAAAACACCAAAGCTCCAACGCTTATCTGGAACAGCAATACACATCATACCCGCTCGCTTGGCTGCCACTACTCCATTTTCTGCATCTTCAAATACTATACACTCTTCTGGCTTAATACCCATCTTTTCTGCTGTGTGTAAAAAAATTCTTGGGTCAGGCTTGCCGGTATGATCTACATCATCTGCTGAAACCAAAATAGTAAAATGATCCTCCCAACCAAAACGTTCCACCACCTTTTGCACAGAACGTATTGGTGCTCCAGAAGCAATCGCCTGCTTACACTCACTCTTATTTATTTTGTCCACCAAATTAATAATACCTGGCATCAATTGTGTTTTTTTACTATAAATCTCATCCACCATCATTCTTCGCTTGTCCAAATGTTCTACAGACAAATTTATCCCATGTTCTATTTTAAGCCAAGAGATATTTTCTTTTTCACTTTTGCCTGTCATATATTTAACCATACCTTCGGTAAGCTTTACACCACACTCTCCAAATATATGTTCATCCAATTTTAACCAATGCATCATACTATCAATCATTAACCCATCCATATCAAAAATTACTGCTTTAATTTGATTCATATTTTCTATAAATTATTTTTCCTATTAATACTGCCCCTGAAAATAACAGGCCAGTTGAATTCGCAAAAATCAATGGTACGTCTTTTATCATAAGCCCGTAGACAAGCCAGAAAAAAATACCAACAGTAAGCATTATTGTCCAAGCCATTGATACATCCCGAGTCTTTTTTGTTTTGTATAATTTTATAACTTGTGGCAAAAGTGATGTGGTAGTCAAAGTTGCAGCAAACAATCCTATATATTGAGTCATAATTATTCTACGGTTACTGATTTAGCAAGATTCCTTGGTCTATCTACATCACGCTCTAGCAATACTGCTGTGTGATAAGCAAACAGTTGTAATGGAATTGTATTTAGAAGTGGTTCCAAGAGCTCCATAGTGTCTGGTACATACATTACATCGTCTGCCAGTTCTTTTGCTTTATCATCACCCTCAGTTGCAAGCAATACTATTGGAGACTTACGAGCTTTTACTTCTTCAATATTACTTCTCATTTTTTCATACAGCTGATCCTTTGTCATAATAGCGAATACTGGAAATTCCGGAGAAAGAAGAGCGATTGGCCCATGCTTCATCTCTCCACCTGGATGCGCCTCGCTATGAATATAGGAAATTTCTTTTAGTTTTAACGAACCTTCCAAAGCAACAGGATAATTAACCCCACGACCCAAGAAAAGAAAATCTTTATAATCTTTATATTTTTCAGCTATCTTTTTTATATCTTCATTTTGTTCCAAAGCTTGATTCATCTTTTCTGGAATTTCAAGTAAGGCTTTTATAAGTCTCTGTCCAGTAGCCAAGGTAACACGTTTGAGACGGCCGAACTGAATGGCATATAAAATCATAATAGCGACCATATTGGTATAAGCTTTTGTAGAAGCCACGGCCAGCTCTGGCCCCGCGTGAATATAACTACCACCATCAGTCTCGCGAGCAATGGTAGAGCCAACCACATTTACAACTCCACGGACAAAAGCACCTTTACGCTTGGCTTCACGTACTGCTGCCAAAGTATCGGCAGTTTCACCAGACTGCGAAATTGCAAATACAAGAGTCTTGTCATCAATAATCGGATCACGATAGCGAAACTCTGAAGCGACGTCCACTTCTGTAGGAATTCCAGCCAATCTTTCAAAAGCATACTTGCCGACCATAGCCGCATAGCTGGCAGTGCCACAAGCAATCAAAACTATTCTCTCTATACCTCTCATTTCATCATCAGTCATATTTAAGCCACCCAGATGTGCTGTGCCTTCTTCTAGATTTATACGACCACGAATCGCATCTTCAAACACAGTTGGCTGATCATAAATTTCTTTCAACATAAAATTATCATAACCTTGTTTCTGAGCCTGTTCATCATCCCATTCAATTTCTTCTATACACTTAGTAATAATTTCATCTTTTAAATTGTAAGTCTTTACTCCCTCACGACTAACCTCTGCCACTTCGCCATCTTCTAAAAAAGTAACCTTCTTGGTGTAGGCGAGCATTGGCGTGGCATCACTGGCAATATAGTGCTCACCATCATCAACTCCAATAACAAGTGGACTACCCAGTCTAGCGGCCACTAAAATATCCGGATGATCCTCGTGCATCACCACCAAACCATAAGTACCACGCACATGAAGTAAAGCACTCTCCACTGCCAGACGCAAATCTCCTGCTTGTCCTGAGCTTGTCGAATGGGTGTAATGAGACTCTATTAAGTGTGCCAAAACTTCTGTATCAGTTTCAGATTTAAATTTATGTTTATCTCCCAGTTTTTCTTTTAGTTCACGATAATTTTCTATAATACCATTGTGAACTATAACAAGCTTACCATCACAACCAAAATGAGGATGCGCATTTTCTTCTGTCACCCCACCATGCGTCGCCCAACGAGTATGCGCAATACCAATAGTGCCCTCAATATTTTCTGTCTTAACTTTTTGGGCCAATTCATCAATCTTCCCCACAGCCCTTGTGCAATTTACTTTGCCATCAAGAATTGCCACACCAGCCGAATCATAACCACGGTATTCCAAACGACGCAAACCTTGAATTAAAATTGGTAGTGCTTGTTTATTTCCAATGTATCCTACTATTCCACACATATTTTTTTCTTTCATTCCGAGCGTAGCGAGGAATCCCTTTCCAATGCTACGAACGTTTTAAATAAATTATTCTTTAAATTAAACGCAAGATAGAGCAAATAAAATACTTCTATAATGCTTTTTATAATCTTTTTTCATATCTTTTAAATTACCATCAAAACCTTTAAATCGTATAAATTCAATACTACCAGAAGCACCCATAAAAGTTTGAACTCTGCTATGAAGACTTTTATTATCTTTATCTTTATCCAATTGTGCCGACAAAGATATATACTTCATTCTAAGAATCCTATCTACTTCATCCATGCTTAAATTACCATACTTTTCTAAAATATCTCTTTCTAAAGCAGGTAAGAGTTTTTCAGGAAATTTCCATTGCTTTCTAGGTTTACCTCTTTCATTTTCTGGAAGATAATAATCATCATGATCAACATGACCAGAAGGATCTCCAATTGTTTTTATTTCTGACATATTATTATTTAATCACACTCATTTCTCTCCCCACTTTAATAAACGCCTCGATACATTTATCTACATGTTTGCGCTCATGAGCAGCGGAAAGCTGGACGCGAATTCTAGCTTCGCCTTGTGGTACTACTGGGAAACTAAAACCAATTACATAAATTCCTTCATCCATCAGTTTATTTGCCATTTCTTTGGCCACCTTTGCTTCATAGAGCATGACGGGTACAATCGGATGATCCACACCATGAAGTTCAAAACCAGCTTCTGTCATTTTTTCTCTAAAATGTTTTGTGTTATCACGTAGTTTATTCAAACTGTCTTTGGTTGTTGCGAGTAATTCTAAAATCTTGATGGAAGTTCCTACCATTACTGGCGCCAAAGTATTTGAAAATAGATATGGTCTTGATTTTTGACGAAGGAAATCTACAATTTCTTTTTTGCCAGAAGTAAATCCACCAGACGCCCCACCAAGAGCTTTGCCAAGTGTAGAGGTAACAATATCAACTCTACCCTCTACTCCACAATATTCTAGAGTACCTCTGCCATTTTCTCCGACAAAGCCGGTAGAGTGAGAATCGTCTACCATCACCAGTGCATCATACTTGTCAGCTAGATCACAAATCTCTTTTAGTTTGGCAGTGTCGCCGTCCATAGAAAATACTCCGTCGGTAGCAATCATTCTAAATCTTTTTTCTTGAGTACTTTTTAAAATCTCTTCTAGTTCTTCCATATTGCTATGAGAATATCTATGACGCTCAGCTTTACAAAGTCTAATACCGTCAATAATAGAAGCATGGTTGAGCTGGTCAGAAATTATTGCATCCTCGGCAGTAAGCAAAGTCTCAAACAAACCACCATTGGCATCAAAGCAAGATGAATAGAGAATGGTATCTTCCATACCAAGAAATTCTGAAATTTTACTTTCCAATTCTTTATGCTGTTGTTGAGTACCACAGATAAAACGCACCGAGCTCATACCATATCCCCACTTATCCAAAGTCTCATGAGCTGTTTTTACAACTTCAGGATGATTGGCAAGCCCTAGATAATTATTAGCGCAAAAATTTAAAACTTCCTTACCTTGGGCAGTAATTTTTACACCCTGTTTACCTTCAAGAAATCTCTCATCTTTGGAAAGACCAGCAGAGCGAATTTCTTTCAATTGTTCGGTCAAATATTCCTTTATTTTATTATACATACTTTTCTAATTAAAAATAGAACACTAATTAAACTAATCTAACGAATTTGAACGAATTAATTTTTATTAGTTTAATTCGTCATATTCGCGTTCTATTAAAACTTAAATATTAACTTCGGAAAATCTTTCATTTTTTGTTCAAACTCATCACGATCAAAAGAATGGAAGTCAACGATTGAACCTTCGTAATTTTTTAAAACGTATTTCTTAATCTTTTCTTGAATTCCGTTGTCTTTATCTTCCAATAATTTTTTTGTCATCTCCCAAGTCTTCCAGATTTGTCTACCAATGACACCGTGAATATGAATTCCATTTCGGATCATGGTCTCAAAACTTTCCAAAACAAAATCTCCAGACCTAAGACCAAATAATACCACATGACCACCACGACGGGCTGACCAAATTGCATTATTTACACTAGAATTGGGTCCTGCCATTTCCATCGCCACATCTACCCCGACTCCATCAGTTAATTCTTTTATCTTAGCAACAACATCCTCATCATGTGCCCATGGCTTGTCACCTTGTTTTATTTCCAATTTTATTACTTCGTCTGCCCCGATTTCTTTTGCAAGCTCCAGATTAGCCTCATTCATATCAATACCAATAATTTTCTTGGCCCCCATACCACGAGCAATAATAATGGACATTGAACCAATCGCCCCACAACCAAACACGGCTACGGTTTTATCTTTCATATCAACCTGGGTACAAGCATGCACAGCATTGCCAAACGGTTCTTGCATAGCGGCCACTGCTGGTTCAATTTTCTCTGTATCAGTCTTCCACAAAATACTAGCCGGTAACTTTGCATAATCTGCAAAACAACCATCCTGTGCAATTCCAATAATTACATCCTCGGCACAGACATGCTTATCTCCTCTTATACATTGATAACACTTGCCACAGGTAATGTGAGACTCAGCCGAAACAATATCGCCTTTTTTCAAATCATACTTACTGGCCACACCAGCACCCAGCTCGACAATTTCCCCCAATAATTCATGTCCTATAATTCTCTGTTCTTTATTTTCACTATCCAAACTAGACAAAACTAGAGGACCAAAAGATGAGCGAGACCACATACCCCTATCACTTCCACAAAATCCAGCGTACTGCATTTTTATAATTACCTCATCTGGTTTTAGATCCTCAACTTTAGGCTCCTCCACATCAATCATCCAAAAACCACGAGTATCATCCCAGTGTCCTTTGTTTTTGTCATAGATTAGAGCTTTCATAAAATTATAATTATTGTAATTTTTTATACATTCTAAAACCTAAATTATCTGCAACAAGATCGTTTATTTCTTCTTCTGAAAATTCAACAAAAGTTTCATAACCTGCTTTTTTATAAAATTTATAAGGATGTCTGACTTTTTCTGTGCCCTCAGCCCAAAGCTCCACATGATCACAGCCAAATTTATACGCATCTTCTTCTACCCTTTTCAACAAAACAGAACCTATACCAAAACCTTTTCTTAATGCAATGGGCATGACGTTTAAAGATTTTACATAACAGAATGGTGGATTTGCTGACATATTAAAATCTGCTATTAAAATTGCAATTTGTTCTTTGCTACCACTATCAAGAGAAAAACCTACACTATATTCCCCTCTCTTTTGAGATCCATTTTCTGATTCAGATAAATTTGGCTCTATAAAAGCATCGAAACCCTCCCCAGATTTTACTTTCTCTAACAAAGTATCAAGTGCTACATCCAAGACTTTTTGTGCACCACCTTCATCGTCTACACTAAAATCAGCTCCTTGCTCTTGCAAACCAGCGTTAATTTTGTTTTGTCCTGGTGTTAATTCTCTCATATTATTGTAATTGTTCTAAATGTTGTTTGGTATTAATCCCAACTGCTTCTTCTGGTAATATTTCTGCCGTATTAATCTTGTCACCATTTTCAATTGCGATACTAACCAAATCAGTTAGATAATATTCTTGCGAAGCATTATTATTTTCAAGTTTTTTAATATTTTTCCATAGCCACTCGTTATCAAAGCAAAAATAGGCTGTATTTAATTCTGTAATTTCTAAATCTTGCTCACCTGCATCTTTTATTTCAACGATACTTGTTACTTCACCATTTTCATTTCTAATTATTCTACCAAAGTCATAAAAATCTTTATACTGCCCTGCAAAATTTGGAACCTGCGTTGTTAGTAGTGTAATCTTACTATCATTTTCATTATGAATCTTAATTAAATTTTCAATTGATGCTAATTTTATAAATGGCATATCACCATACAATACTACCACATCGCCTTTCTTATCCCTCAATCGCCCCTCTGCTTGCATCACTGCATGCCCAGTCCCCAGTCTCGGCTCTTGAACAACATAGTCAGCTCTGTCACCCAGATAATCTTTAACAATATTATCATCACTTACAACTACCACAGGCTTTATTTGCAGACTTTCTACAGTTGAGACTGCATATTCTATCAAGGGCTGATTTTTAAGCTCCTGCATCACTTTTGGCAGATCACTTTTCATGCGTGTGCCCTTGCCAGCTGCTAGAATTATTATGTTAGTATTATTCATAATTTTCTATGTATTCTTTAATTTCAGTCAGAGTTTCAAAATATGGAAAACCTGCCTCCTTGGCATCTCCTACTGCATATTTGTTCAAATTAATTTTTGTAATAATTACTATCTCTGGATTTAACTCGTGTACAGCTTTATTTTCTACGAGGTTATCATTTACAAAAAATATTCTTTCGCTACTTTTTATATTATCTTTTAAATATTTCGCCTTACCATTTTCTAAATAAAATGTTTGGACAAAGTATTTTTCAATTTCCACTGTTTCAACTTTTAGACGTTGAAAATCCTTGTCTCCTGCTGTCATGAGCACCATCTTTTCTTTTTTAAAATGTTCTAAAAAATCTATAGCATCAAAAAATAAATATTCTTTTTTAATCAACTCTTTTAATTCTTGTAAAAGTTTTTCTACATCGAGATCATGCCCCATCTTTTTCAATTCATCAATATTTTTTTCAAAAGTATAACCAAAACCACAAACATCTTCCCAATCTTTTATGCTCTTTTTGTAAGCCTGTCTAAAATCTTCCTCACTAACACCGTAGCGAGAAAAAACTTTGATAATAGCATCTACAAAGTTTTTTGTTTGAAAAAGTGTGTGATCAAAATCAACAATAATCATAGTTTATAATTTCTCCCAAAGATTATTAAAAATTATTTTTTGCATAGCACAAATTCCTTCATTCTCCACTACCACACCAACCATTTCTTTTTTGGCATCAAGTGATACATAGGCAGTTTTACCAGGATATATAATAATGTAAGTTGGTGTATCATTTTTTGCTTCAAGCCACTTACGTTCATCGAGCCCGCGAAGTTCTCCGCCCTCTCCTACCGCAATAACTTGCACGTTAATACCTTTGGCAATACGCACGTCACTAAATGTTGGAAAATCTTGATACAAGTCCTGGCGCAAGCCTTCGGCTGAATAAACTAAATATTTTTTATCTTCGCTTTGCTCACAACTCTCCAAAACATCTTCCAAAATTAATCTAATTTCATCTTGCTTATAATATTTGGCGACTGGTCTGTCTCCACCCGGATTATGCAAAGCTTGAAGCTCTGGGATAAGCTGGTCTAGATTATTATCTAAAGAGCGCAATTTTTCTTCTTGCTGACGAATCACCTGGCGAAGATTTTCTGGGTCTTCTGCTACAAATAGCTGTTTTGTATCCTCTTTGTAATAACGAACCACTTCTTTTTCTTGCAAATCCTTCAAAATTTCATATACAGACCCTCTATTTAGACCAGAGCTCTCAGCTATCTTCCTTACAGAGCTAGGACCCAACCCCAAAAGGACCAGGTAAACCTTGGCCATTTTGTCAGAAAATCCTAATTTTTTGAGTAGATTGATATCCATATTTTTGCTAAGTATAGCATAATATATTATGTATATTTTGTCAATTTTTTTCTGACAGATATGTGGATAAGTCATTAAAATACACAAAAAATCCCCTAAACTAGGGGATTTTTCTTAATTTATTGGTAAATTTTGTCCAAACATTTATTTCTCCATCTCTTCACTATACTCACCTGCCCTAGCTAGACTAGTTAGCTTGGCGCGATGAGCAAAAGTTTCTTGGGCTTGTATCACATTTTCTTCTTTTCCTCCCCAAGCTTTAAGAGTAGAAGCTTGCAAAGCACGGCCATAAGAAAAACTTAACTCCCAAGGATGCATTTCATCTCCCATGTTCATAGCGTTCAAGTTTGCAGAAGCCTGTGCTTCAGTTTGCCCACCAGATAAAAATACAATTCCGGGCATACCACGTGGCACAACTTCGCGAAAACATTTTACAGTCATCTCAGCTACTTTTTCTGGGGCGTCTTCTCCTGCATCCATACCAGAGATTACCATATTTGGTTTTAGAACCATACCATCCAATTCTACACCTTTGGCTTTCAACTTTTCAAATACAGTTTGCAAAACCTGTTTAGTAACTTCATAACAACGATCAATACCGTGAGCTCCAGCCATCAAAACTTCTGGCTCAACAATAGGTACGATGTTATTCTGCTGACAAATAAAAGCATATTCTGCCAAATCTTCGGCATTACGCTTTATAATCTCTTCGCCAGGTAATGTATCAGAAATACTGTAAACAGCCCGCCACTTGGCAAATCTAGCCCCTAGCTCGTAGTATTCTTTCATCCTCTCGCCCAGACCATCTAAACCTTTGGTATATTTTTCTGTCTCAGAGCCAGGTAATAATTCTGTACCCATATCAACTTTAATACCAGGTAAAATACCTTTGCCGGTTAAAAGTTTTGCAAAAGATACACCGTCTTTTGTGCTCTGTCGTAGAGTCTCGTCAAACAAAATCACACCACTGATATAATCTTCTACACCAGGCGTAGTGAAAAGTAATTCACGATAAACACGACGATTTTCTTCGGTAGACTCAGCCCCGATTGAATCAAATCTTTTTGTGATAGTTGGTGTGCTCTCATCAGCTGCCAAAATTCCTTTACGAGGCGTCACCATCTTGTCGGCAATATCTTGTATTGTTTGCATATGATTAATAATTATTATTTAGATAATCTTCTATAATATTTTTATTCCCTATTACTAAAGCAACACGCTCATGCAAACCCTCTCCAGCAATATCCAAAATATCATTCTCACCATCGGTTGAAAGTCCTCCGGCTTGTTCTATTAAAAATGCCATTGGTTTGGCTTCAAAATTTAGACGAAGTTTCCCACTGTAGTTACGCTTACCTTGTCTATCAACTGCAGGATAAATAAATACACCACCCTTAATTAAATTGCGATGAAAATCTGCCACGAGAGAACCGATATAACGAGTGGAACAACCTTTATCTTTCAAATACTCTACAAATTTTTGATCTTTTTCTTTAAAATATTTTGTATTGCCTTCATTTACACTATAATACTTACACTCTTCTGGTAGTACCATCTTTTCTCTGGAAAATAAGAACTCATCAGATTCATTGTCCAAGGTAAATTCATAAACCCCACTGCCAAAACTAAAAACTAAGACAGTAGAAGAGCCGTACAAAATATAACCTGCTAAAATTTGATTCTTACCACTTTGCAAAAATTGTTTTTCATCATTGGGTTCAATGTTTTCTAATTTTTTGTAAACTGAAAAAATTGTTCCAATACTAACGTTCACATCAATATTAGAAGAACCATCAAGAGGATCAAAGGCAATAACATATTTACCAACCTGACCATCTTCACACATCTTCACTACACCCTCTTCCTCTTCTGAGGCCATAGCAGAAAAACGACCACTCTTACACAGATAACTCTTGCACAGATCATTGGCAAATTCATCCAATTTTTGCACTTCTTCCCCCTGAACATTTTCTTTGCAGGCACTACCCAAAATACCACACAAACCAGCTTTATTGGTATGATGGGAAATTGTTTTGCCTATGTAGGCTAGATCTTTCATTATTTCTACCAAGTCAAGCTTATCTGGGTGCTCAACCAACTCTTTTTCTAGATATTTTTCTAAATTCATAGTTTATTTAAATATATCATTACTATATCAATAAAAAACACCCTCGTCAAAGGGTGTATTATTTATATCTTTTCCTAAAAATCACTACTTTTTTTTGAGTCTTCTTCCTCCTCTTCATCATCAAAATTATCTTCTGAACTATAACTATCATAATTTATCTCTCCGCCCAAAGCCTGTTCCCAAAGCTCATCCACTGTATGCTCCAAATTTAGATCATCCGAATGATCGGCATACCACTGATCAAATGCAACTTTCAATTCTCCTGTATCAGAAGCATTCTCAAACACATCTTCTAACAAGCTGTATTTTTCCTGATGAGACATAGCCATGTCTTCTTCTAGTTCACGAAATAGTTTTTCAATATGAGCCAACACTGACTCTTTTACCTCGTCATAATTTTCTTCTGTCATATTTTTTATTTTTAATGCATGCCCCGTTTTATATCTACCTCGACGAAGTGAAACGAGTCGGGAAGATATTTTTCGGGGTCAAAAAGAATATATCAATTTTTTTAAAACTTGGCAATAGCAACCAACTGTGGATAGTTATTCATACCTAGTCAATTACCCTTTTTTTTGCTATATTAAGTACATTATGAAGAAACAAATTTTAACACTAATGTCTTGGAATGTCAATGGTATCCGGGCTGCTATGCGCAAAGATTTTACCGGCTTTTTGAAAACTCAAAAACCCGATATTTTGGCTTTGCAAGAAGTAAAAATAGCCGAGAAAGACCGATCTGATGCCAAACTAGATTTCCCAGGCTACGAAGAATTTTGGAACTCGGCCGATCGTCCTGGTTATTCTGGTACAGCTATTTTAATTAAAAAAAGTTTAGCTAAAAATATCACAGATAAATTTAATGATATTGGTAAACCAATTTATGATACCGAAGGTCGTGTACAAACAATTGATTTTGGTAAATTTTATTTTGTAAATATTTATTTTCCCAACACTCGTGAAGATTTGTCTAGATTAGATTTTAAAATTGATTTCAATAATCACATTGCCAAATTTGTAAAAAAACTAGAAAAAACAAAACCAGTTGTTGTAACTGGTGACTACAATGTAGCCCATGAAGAAATTGATCTGGCACGCCCAAAGCCAAATGATGGTAATGCAGGCTTTCACCCACGCGAACGTGCTTGGCTCACCAAGTTTTTGGACTCTGGCATGATAGATACTTTTCGTTTCAAAAATCCAAAAAAAATCCAGTACTCCTGGTGGACCTATCGCTTTGGTGCCAGAAGTAGAAATGTTGGTTGGCGTATAGATTACTTTATCGCCAGTAAAAAACTAACAAAGCATATTAAGGGGGCCAAGATATTGGATCAGATTACAGGTTCAGACCATTGTCCTATAGTGTTAAAAATTGAAATCTAAATTTATTTAGCTATACCCCTTGACAAAAATTCTAAATCCTATATAATAAGTGCAACTCAGTTGCATTTATTATTTTCACTCCTTCTCTCTTTTAGAGCTACGGGGCACAAGTATGAAAAATTGGTTACTAGACAATCTACAAACTACTGGTTGTAAAATAACCAAAACCAGAAAACAAATATGTCGTGAAATCGAAAAACTAGACGGCATTTTTTGTGCCAAACAAATTATTGAATCTATAGAAATTGATAAAGTTTCTGTCTATCGAAATTTAAAAGCCCTCACCAAACTGAACTTGATTCGTCCGGCCATAAATATCAGAGGTGAACAATTTTATGAAAAAAATAACAATGAAAATCACCACCACCACATTGTCTGCACCAAATGTCTAAAAACTTCCTGTGTTGATTGCAGTGAACCAAAACTAAAATCAAACCAAAAATTCAACAACATTAATCATTTATTAATCTTTACGGGGATTTGTAATTCTTGTACCAAATAATCATATGACTGAAATCCTATACGCCCTTGGTAGTGTAATATTAGTTAGTTTAATATCTCTTATCGCCATTCTAGCTTTGGCTATAAAAGAAACTACTTTGAAAAAATTTTTAATTTACATGGTTAGTTTTTCTACTGGTGCCCTACTCGGTGGTGCTTTTATACACTTGTTGCCAGAAATTGTAAATGAAATTGGCTTTGGTATTGATGTCTCTATATATATATTAAGTGGTATTTTATTTTCTTTTGTCATAGAAAAATTTATCCACTGGAGACACTGTCACAACCCTGAACATATTCACAAACACGTCCATCCATTTGCTTGGATGAATTTATTTGGTGATGCTATACACAATCTAGTCGACGGACTTATTATCGGGGCAACTTATCTCGTTAGCATCCCCGCTGGAATTACTACTACTATTGCTGTTATTTTACACGAAATCCCTCAGGAAATTGGCGACTTTGGAGTATTAATACATGGTGGATTTACAAGAAAAAAGGCTATTTTCCTAAATTTCCTTACAGCTCTTACCGCGATAGCCGGAACAATTATTGCCTTAGCTATTGGACACTATAGTGAACATTTAACTTATTTCTTAGTCCCTTTTGCAGCTGGCGGTTTTATTTATATTGCTAGCTCTGACTTAATTCCAGAACTGCACAAAGAAAAATCTACGAAAAAAAGTTTTGGACAATTAATCTTTGTGATTCTAGGTATAGCTGTTATGGGATTGATGTTACTTTTACCACATGGACATACACAGGGAGAAAATTCCGAACACAACCATGACAATCAAAATGAAATAATAATTAATCTAGACCATGACAATCAACATTAATCCAATAATATTTGAATGGCAATTCATCTCCATCCGTTGGTATGGGGTACTCTTGGCTTTGGGAACACTGCTGACAGTTTTATTAATAGTAAAATTATTTAGAGAAAAAAAACTCTCTACTAATCTAGCAATTGATTTGTCCGTCTGGTTAATCATCGGTGGACTAATTGGGGCGAGACTTGGCCATATTGTTTTTTATAATTTAGCCTACTACTTGGCTAACCCAAGTGAAATAATCATGATCAATCACGGTGGACTTTCTAGTCATGGTTTAACTATTGGGATTATTTTAACTTTCCTAATATTTATAAAAACGAAAAAACTAGCCTGGAAAAAACTAGTTGACCTAGTTGCAATTGCTCTACCAATTTTAGCTGGTTTTGTTCGTCTGGGAAATTTTACTAATTCTGAAATCGTTGGTAGAACAACTAATTTACCTTGGGGGGTATACTTTCCACGTTTTGAATTAGAACCACTCCTAAGACACCCCTCACAGCTCTACGAAGCAATCATTGCCTTTTCTATATTCTATATTCTATATTTTATTTATAAAAAATATTATACAAAACTCCCCCCACTTTTTATTACCCATTTATTTATTTTACTTTATTTCTCAACTAGGTTTTTAGTAGAATTTGTCAAAGAATATCACACTCTTTCTTCTGGCCTTACTATGGGTCAATGGCTATCTATTCCATTTATCATCTACGGGGCAGAGTGGTTTTGGCAGAAATATAAACCAACAGCAAAAAAGAGAAGAAACAAAAAAAGAGCTTAAAACTTTTTTTAAATGAAGAACCCCGCACGTCGTTTGCTCGAAAGCAGTTGACGTACGGGGTTTTATATTGAAGTACAAATGCCAAAGGCGATATATACCTACTTGAAGACAGCCAGGAAGCAAGTGTCTTTCAACCACCTACTCTTGTAAAGTGATCGCGGATAGAGAGAGCGATGATGCAAAAGATGAAAGTAATATTCAAATTCATCGCCCTCAACATTGGAACGGGGAATACTAGTACTAATTTCCATATAAGGTACTTGTATTTCTCCACCGTACCGCCTCGAAGAATTCTTATCCAAACAAATAACTCTTAGATTTTGGTATATATTGGCACAGCTAAGAACGAATGTTAGAAGTTCACGGTAATTTGCTGGACGAAGGCCATTATCATCTAGATAGACCAGTATTTCTTCAGTATTCATTTCCCTGCCAAACTGCAAAAGTTCCAATTCAACCTCAGCAACACCTTCACCATCCTCTTTAACATCCCAACAAGGCATATTTCCCTCGTTAAAACCATATTCACCACGTCTGACCATCTTGCTCAATGGTTCATCGTAATCAACCTGCACAGTATGGTGAGCATGACTATTGGAGCCCAAGAGGAAACGACGCAATTGAATTTCAGTTATTTCACCTGATTCAACTAGCATTTGGATTTTGGCCAGATTGTCAGTTGTTGTCTGATTCATTTTCTCTTCTCCTTTGGTTTAGGGGTGTCAAGACTTTCTCTCATCCAAATACAGATTAATTAAGATCAGAGAAAATCTAGACAAACCCGTTGTAAAGAACAATTTAAAGAACGTATGATTATAACATATATATTTACTTCTGTCAAGTATTTCTGATGACAACAAGTCTATTCTGTCATCAAAAGTTGACAAAACTTAAAATATGTGCTATAATAAGCACATATGAATATACTTTCAAACTTACAACAAATCGGCCTATCAAAAAATGAAGCCCTTATTTATAAGGAATTATTAAAATTAGGATTAACAAACGTTGGACCAATAGTAAGTGCCACAAAACTACATCGTCAACTAGTTTACGAAGCTTTAGAGAAGTTAGAGACCAAAGAGTTGGCTTCTTTTGTCATCAAAAACAATAGAAAATATTTCCAAGCTGCTCCGCCGACAGCAATTATGAAATTGATAAGAGAAAAAGAAGAACAGGTAGAGCAGATAATGCCTGAATTGATGAAACTACAAACCGATGCCTTAGATCGTATAGAAGTCAGGACTCTTTATGGACAAAAAGGATTTTTTGATAATTTAAAATCAATTATAGAATCATCCAAAAATAATGATAATATAATGCGTATTATTGGTGGGGCACCTGATACTGAATTTTATAGAGTTTTGGGAGATATGTATCCAAAATATGTAGATGTATTGAAAAAAAATAAAATAAAAAAATATCTTATTTCACCGGCTAGTTATTCTAATGTTTTCAAACAAAAGTTTGCCAAAGAACCTGGAAATATTTTGAAAACAATGGATACTGGTCTATCCTCCCCTACCTACACCCGTATCACATCTGAAATGATATCTATTGAAATTTACACAGACAATATAACCATCATTCAAATTCACAACAAAGCAATAGCAAAAAGTTATCTGGAACACTTTGAACTTTTATGGGGCAAGGCAACTTTGTATAAAGATAATAAAAATAATAATACTATATAATTACAAAAATATTAACAAAAAAAGAGCCTAATGGCTCTTTTTTAAATACTCTTAAATTAGATTATTATCAAACTAACTGCCATCACAAGCATGCCAAACACAAGACCATAAATAGACAAGTGATGTTCTCCATATTCTCTGGCAGCAGGCAAAAGTTCATCCAAAGAAATAAAAACCATGATACCTGCCACACCAGCTGAAATTATAGCCACAGCAGAATCATTATAAAATTTATACAAAAATAAACAAGCTATTACAGCTCCCAAAGGCTCAGCCAAACCTGACAAAAATGAATAAAAGAAAGCTTTTTTCTTACTACCCGTCGCATAATATATTGGCACAGAAACAGCAATGCCTTCAGGAATATTGTGAATGGCAATAGCAATGGCCACAGCCACACCCATGGATGTATCCTGCATTGTAGACATAAAAGTAACAACACCTTCTGGAAGATTATGTATAGCCACAACCACAGCAGTCAAAAAACCCATGCGCATTAATTTTCGACGGCGATGCAACATTCTACCACAGCACTTTCCTTCCATTTCTTCTATCATACGTGGTTCATGTGGATTTTCATAATTTGGCACCAATCTATCGATAATCAAAGCTATCAAAATTCCCACAAAAAAAGATATAACAGTTATAATACTACCATATCTTTCTCCCATTATTTCACCTAAGGTAGAAAAACTTTCTCCCAACATTTCCACAAAAGATATATAAATCATCACCCCCGCAGAAAACCCCAAAGATAAAGACAAAAATTTTGTATTAGTTCTTTTTGTAAAAAAAGCTAAAGCAGAACCTATCCCGGTAGACAAACCTGCAAATAAAGTTAACAAAAAAGCCGTGACCACAGCATTAAATTCCATATTTTTTTTATTTATTAAATTTTACTGCCACCCAAGTGGTGACTGGTACTGCCAAAAGTAATGAAATACTTCCGACAAGAGTACGAACAATTTCAGTTGCTACTATTTCATTATTTATGATAGCACCCAACGAATCAAAAGGTGGGGCACCTATTGTAAATAATAAAAACAAAGGAAAAGAGGCTCCAATATAAGCAAAGAATAAAGTATTTATCATCGAACTAACATGATCACGCCCAACTCTCATAGCTTTATTATACAATTGCCAACCTGATAAATTTTGATCAACTTCTTTTAATTCCTGAACAACAGAGGCCTGCCCCACAGTCACATCATCCAAAACACCCAGTGTTCCAATAATAATAGCTGCCAGCAACAACCCTCTCATATTTATCTCATAACCCATTGTTACCAAAAATGTCGCTTCATCAGTTACAAAACCAGACAGTGATGACAAATTGGCAAATAAGTAAGATAGGACACCAACCAAAGAAAGACTTATTAAAGTTCCTATCACAGCGACATGTGATTTTTTGTTTCTGCCGTATGTAATATAAGTCATACAAACAAAAGCCAAGCCACCAATTACAATAGCAGAAAATAAAGGATTAAAACCCGCCAAAATCATCGGCGCCAAAATAAAAATAATTATTAACAATGAAACCAAAAGACCTAACAAAGCTTTTAGACCTTGTTTACGATATAAAACTAAAATTAAAACAATAAATAAAAATATTAAAAAATAAATAGGAGCACGTCTAATAACATCTACAATCATAAATCTTTCCTCACCATTTTCCATTATCAATTTATTTACCAAAACCTTGTCACCTACTCGCAAACTAAGATGCTGATCTGTTTCTACTGATTGATCAACGGTGATTCTCTCACCTAATTTTGTTTCAACTCTTATAAAATTTTCTGTACTATCAATAATCTCAGCTTTTTGTAGATTATCATTTTCAAAATCCAAAGACTGCCCACATACAGTCTGAGGTAGTAAAATAAATAAAAAAATAAAAAATAAAATCTTTTTCATGTGACAACATTATACACTAAAAACACCTTCTAAAAAAGCAACGACCCAGGGCTCCAATCCTGGGTTTTACGTCTCTCCTAAATTGTTTTCTACCGACTAAACGACAGAACAACACATCAACAGATGAATGAAATGAGTGCGTCGATGATGCGTATGGCGATCCACGCGAATACCGCTGCCAGGATATCGTCCAACATCACACCGAACGCTTCCCAGAAACCACCCCTATCTTCGAAGTATGCATCCGCACGTTTGATGATCTGCGGTGGCCACTTGGTAATGTCGAAAACGCGAAACAGCACGAGCGAGGCCAAGAGAGGCCAGAACATCGTACCCCACCACTCCATCTCGGACAGGTGTACGCACCAAACAAGCAGTACGATAGCGAGAACCTCGTCGATCGTAATACGACGAAAATCGAACCTTCTTTCGGTCCCGTCATGACCGAAGCTTTTCTCACCACCTTCGGCCGGCAGAACGACATGATTCATGTACTGGACTGCGATAGGTATTGAAAGAGTGCCGACAACAGCGACCAGCACGGTGACAATGCCCAGGGTATAGACATCCCAAATCGGGATGATGAAGATGGACCAGGCCGCAACAGAGCCCACGGTACCACCGCTGACATCACGGGCAAACTGTTTCTTGAACCCAAACCTACGCTGGAACCAACGCAAAATCTCACCGAGCCAGACACCCGAGTAGAAAAAAGTAGCCACCACGTAAGCCAACCACGCACCACTATTTTTGAACATCGGATTACTCCATCCGTCAATTGCACTTTACTCCGAAATACAAAACAACCTTATCATAAGATAAGGTTGTTGTCAATTGTTTTTCCAATAAAAAAATAGGTATAAAATCTGAGCGCCTACCTACTCTTGCCTTGCGACTACCATCGGCGCAAATGAGCTTAACTTCTGTGTTCGAGATGGGAACAGGTGTACCCTCATCGCAAAAAGCACCCAGATTCTATACCTATTTAAGTATAGTTATTTTTTTATGTAATATGATATGTACAAAATTTAAAGCACCGCTTTGTGTTTCCGTAGTACACTCCGACTTATTAGTACACCTTGGCTCAACCCATTGCTGGGCTTACACCTAGTGCCTATCAACGTCCTCGTCTCGAACGAGTCTATAATGAATATTTATCTTAGGAACGGCTTCGCACTTAGATGCTTTCAGCGCTTATCCGCACCGAACTTAGCTACCCGGCGATGCTCTTGGCAGAACAGCCGGTACACCAGAGGTTCGTCCATCCCGGTCCTCTCGTACTAGGGATGAGTTCCTGCAATATTCGACGACCAC
>CAZRUM010000013.1:0-26199 GCA_964603435.1 uncultured Gammaproteobacteria bacterium
GACAACACAGTATATGAGGTTCGCTCCTGCCGTCGCTCTCCCATATTTTGCTCGTGCCTCGCAAAACATCTCATATACTGGAACGTTAGCTGAAACACACTCACCATCCAACCTGACTCCCCAAAAGGGAGTTTTTTTGGTATAATGTATCTATGTTCAATAATCCCTTCCCAAATGCATTTGGATTAGATATTGGCGACTTGTCTATCAAGCTCGTCCAGCTTAAGAATGCTTCATATTTCAAAAAAGGGGCTCACTATAAAGTAGCCAACCAACGCTCAATTGATTTGCCAGCTGGATTTATTGTTAATGGTGAAATGCAAAAACCAGAAGAAGTACGTAGTAAAATTCAGCACCTCCTAAAAGGCCGTCATAGACAAAGACCAATCACAGACCCTTGGGTAGTGGCTTCTCTACCAGAAAGTCAAACTTTTATAAAATTGATTGAAATCAAAAAACCAGCCGATGAATTATTTGAAGATGAAATAAAAGAACTTGCCAAACACCATATTCCATATGAAGACGACGGCAGTTATTATATACAATGGCAAATAATGCCAGGTATTGGTGAAAAAACCAGAATCCTAATCGGAGCTGTACCCAAAGCAATTGCTGATAGCTATACTTATTTACTAGAAAGTCTAGGTCTAGGTGTAATTGCCCTTGAAGTTGAAGGTCTTTCCATTGCCCGCTCTATGATAACGGCTAGTAAAGAATATGAAGGTGAAGCCAGAGGCTTGCTTGATATTGGGGCTGCTAGATCAAGCTTTGTCGTGTATGATCATGATATCGTTCAGTTTAGTACCAGTTTACCATTTTCTGGAGAAATTATTACCACAACCCTAATGCAGGAAATTCACATCACCCACGATGAAGCCGAAACTATAAAAAAAGAACAGGGTCTTAGTTTTGAAAAAAAACAAGGTAAGGCTTGGCACACCATGACAAAGTCGGCTGATGATTTAGTAAAGTATATTGAAGACGCTATTGAATTCTATTATTCTCATTTTACTGATACCAACAAAATTACAAGAATTACTATGTGTGGTGGTGGTTCAAATTTAAAAAACCTAGATAATATTTTGTCCACCAAACTAAAAGTTCTAGCTCGCGCTGGTCACCCCTGGAAAAATTTGGCCTGCAAGAAAACTCCTAATATTTCTGAAGAAGAGTCCCTAGCCTACTCCACTGCTATTGGGCTAGCCTTGCGTGCAGCCGACAATCCATTTTTTACTAACGACGCTATATGATTCCCCACAGATTAAATCTGATCTCCCCCGCCAAAAGAAACCACTTAAAAAGAATGGTTAGTTTTCAATTTACCAAAAGTTTATTAGAATTACTATTAATATTTTTAAGTTTAGCTGGCATTGTATTGCTTGACGGTCGTTGGGTCTTGCAAGGTCATTTCAATGATCTAACAGAACACATTGTTTCCGTCAGTAATAAATATGGAGAGACCAACCAAGAAATTAGAAAAATTAATATTATTTTAAATGAGGCAAACAAAATTCAAACAAATTTTTATCTTTGGACACCTCTTTTAATAGAGCTAAGCGATATTATTCCTGAACAAGTAATTTTGGATAACATTAATTTTAATCAAAAAAATAAAACTCTGACTTTGACTGGCAACGCTACAACAAGGGACGTCTTACTTGAATTGAAAAATAATTTGGAACAAATCACTTGGGTAGAGTCTGTAAATATCCCACCGGAACAATTAATTGAAAAAGAAAATATTCAATTTTCTATTTCCCCAGTTTTGCAATAATAGATTAATTTAATAAATACTTATTTTGCTGGCTAATTAAAGTATTGTTCACTAGCAAAATATTATTAGTACGCCAGTTATATTGAGGAGGGTGAGCCTGTCAAAGACAGGCTCACCCTCCTCAATAACAAAGGACGTAAGGATTACATCAGCAAAAGAGAAAAGCTTGATTAGTCCTCACGAAAAAAACAATTATTTGAGACACTATGAAAATGTCGATCAAAAAAAGACTCTCTTTATATATACTAGGCATTGTCTTTGTAACAACCTTAGTAGTTGTTTTGGTTATCTTACCAAATTCAAGATATATCTTGGGGTTAAAGAGTGACATTGGATATATCCAGGAAGAACTAGAAACTCGTTATGAAAAAACTCAAAAATTAAGAAAATCCCTACGAGAATTAGAAACTATCAAAGCTGAAGTTGAAAAATTTGCTGACATCACTGTCAAAGAAAATGAAGAGCTTCGTCTAATTACAGAATTGGAAAATATTGCTAGCTCTCATAATATCGAACAAAATCTTGATCTCGCCTATATCGATACCAGTGAACAAACTGAAAAGGCAAAGGGCAAAGAAAAAGAAAAATCTATCTTACCTCGATATTATAAATTTTCTTTTTTGAATAATGGCTTTTTTGAAGATCACCTTGACTATCTAAAATCTCTAGAATCTCTCCCTTATTACATTATGATAGATGAATTACGTTTTGAAAAAAGAAAAGGTGGCGAGGATTTAGAAAAAAATGAAATAACTCTACGTTTTGAAGGAAAAATATATGTTGAAACTAACTAAGAAAAAAACAGACAATAAATCAACTTACCATTCCCCTGAATACAAGCAATTCTTAATTTTACGAATTGTTAATCTTAGTTTTATTGGTCTGCTTTTGGCTGGGGTAATTCTTGGAACTTATTTTATGTATAAAAATATTTTTTATACTATTGAAAATGCAGAGTATCTAATTCTAACCCAAAACACACCCGTTACAGAGGTAATCGATTTTGTTAAATATGAAAAAATGCAAAAAGCCTGGCAAGATAAAAATCTTAGTACTTTATCTACCATAAACAGAGATCCTTTTAATAATATCAATGCTACTACGACACCGAAAGTTATTGAATAATAATTATGAATTACTTATTTGAACTTGGACATCAACCACACATATCGATCGCTGAACTTCAGGCGGTTCTTTTATCAACTTCCGATTTTGTAAACAAAGACAACAAATACTTGATAGTTGAACTTGATAAAGAAATTAAAGCTGAAAAATTGATGAATCAATTGGGAGGAATTATAAAAATTGGGGAAGAAATAAAACAGACTGGTGACAATGTAAAAACTATTGTCAGTTTCCTGGCAAAAAACAATACTGGAAAAATCCACTTTTCTGTACCTGACAAAAAAATGGGTATTGCTGTAAAAAAAGAACTTAAGTCTCTGGGGCGTTCTGTCAGATATGTTGAACCAAAAAATGCCGCCACTATCTTGCACAACAACTTAATAGAAAAACAAGGTGACTTTACTATTGTTGATAATAAAACATTTGTCACAGTAGCATTACAACCTTTTGAGGAAATGAAAAAACGTGACTATAGTAGGCCTGGTAGTGATGAATTTTCTGGTATGCTTCCACCAAAGCTTTCAAAGATAATGATTAACCTTGCCCAAATTACACCCAAACAAACACTTCTTGATCCATTTTGTGGTTCTGGTACAGTTCTCACAGAAGCTTTGAATATGGGTTACAAAAATATCATTGGTGCTGATATTTCTGAAAAAGCTGTAGTTGACACAGAAAAAAATATTGAATGGCTAAAAGACACAAATCAACTAGAGGGTATCACCTACAAACTTTATCACAATGACGCTACCCAAATTCACAACCAGATAAACCCTAGCTCTGTAGATGCTATTGTTGCTGAGCCTTATATGGGTACACCTTTGCGTGGTAATGAAAAGGTTGAGACATTAGAAAAACAAACAGGTGAACTAGCTGAATTATATATTGGGGCTTTCAAAGCTTTCCGCAAAATCTTAAAAACAGGTGGTATAGCTATCTTTATCATTCCACAATTCAAACAAGGTGAAGACTGGATAAAGATAGATTGTGTAGAAGATATAAAAGACATTGGTTTTAAACTTGTGCCGTTTGAAAAAGATGATTCCCTACTCTACCATCGACCAAAGCAACATCTAGGAAGAAGTATTTGGCGGTTTAGGAAAAAATAAAAATCTAACAAATATAAAGACGCGATTAATCGCGTCTTTACTTTTTACTAAAAACTATTGGCTATGAACTATTATTTTAGCCAAAAATATTCAACTGCTTGTCCCACACCATATCCAATCAAAGCCGCCAAACTAGCAAGCCCCAGCATTTCAAAACCAGCCTTCCACCATTTACGCTTGGAAAACTTGGTAGTACCAACACCCAGGATAAATAATCCCAGTAAAGTCACAATCACAGAAATTGGAATGGCAGTATAAATATCTTTTACCAATAGGTATGGCAACAATGGAATTAACCCACCTAAGATATAAGACAAAAACATTACTACACCTTTTTTAGATGCTTTCATTTCTTTTCCAGAAGAACCAATTTCCAATTCATGATAAATCATTTCTTTCAAAAATAAATCTTTATCTTTTGAAGCAACATCTGCCATTTTTTCAGCCATTTCCTCTGGCCAACCATCTTCTAGGTAAATATCTCTGAGTTCGTCTCTTTCTTCTTCTGGAAATTCTTCTAGCTCACTTTTTTCTTCAGAGACTTTTCTTTTGTTCATGTCATGTTCAGACTTATTGGACAAATAAGAACCTACACCCATAGAAATAGATTCAACCGCAACAATTACTACACCGGACAATATAACTGTAAAATGATTGCCGGTGGCAGTAGCCATACCAGTCACAGCTCCCAGAGTAGACACCATTCCATCTTCTATACCAAACACAACTTCTTTCAACAAGGAAGTTTTTTTGTGATCTATATAATGAATAAAATTTGGATTACTTTTGGTATGCATATTAATTGAAAACTTTTTCTACTTTGACACCAGTATAATAATATTTGAGTAATTCTACAAAATTTGAATTTTCTTCCTCAGCGCGAACAGCGGCATCACGCTGACTCATACCCACCCCATGACCAAGCATCCTTCTACCAGCGTCATAGCCTGCCCTTACAGGCACAAGCCAAGGCTTGGCTGAACCACCCCAGACACTGGAATAATTTTTGGTCCAACCACTACTATTACCAAAATATGGCGTAGTTACAATTTTATCATCATAAGTTACAAATACCCCTCGAGTAGCAGCCGCAGCAGTCTGTACATTAGGTAAAATCTCTTCTGCCATATAGCCTAGATAAAGCTGATCATAAGTATTGCACAAGACATCGAAAAATGGATATTTATTTTTTGCTACATAAGCATAATTACGAGCAGCTACCAGATTGGCTTTTACCATTTCTAGAGGAGCTGATCTACTATTCTCGGATATTCCTCTTACATAGTCTTCTATCAACAAATCATTCACAATATACATCTTACTATCTACTTCACCCTGTCTATATTCCATAGCTCCACGATATTTATTAAAATGTACACCAGGCCTCACCCAAGAAGCTATACGAGAAATTAAATTTGGAACATGATAAACCGCATGAGGATTGGTAGCCGGTTCTAGACGAATGTAATCACGAGTATTAAAATCTAAATCTCCACCATCAAAACTATATTCTTCACCGGTAAACTTTATTACGGCAAATTTCTTTTTTGATAATACCCCTTTTTTTATATTACCAGCAAAAACATTATAATCATCATCATAAGAACGAAATTGGATAAAATTTGATAACGGTGCAGAAATACCAACTCGCACTCTAGGTTCAGCTGTCATACGAATATTATCTACCACGGCACTTTCAGACACAGTTACAAATTTTGGTGCATTATAACTAGATACAGCATTGACAGTCACACTCACTGGAATTCCAATTGTTTCTACCAAATTATCATCATCAATATTTAATTTAAAAACTGCGTTATATTCTCCTTTTTTGGCTGGAGTATTAAAATAAAAAGTCTTACGCAAAAAACCACCAGACAATATTTCTTCTTCTCCTGATAAAATCACTTCTCCATCTTCCCATTTATTATTTGCAAATTCAGCACTCTCACTTGTCAGACTAAATTGACTCCAGTCCGCTTCACCTTTATTTCTAAAACCAACAATAATCTTAATTGTCTCTCCACCTTTGGCTGTGACAGATTTTTTACTAAGCACAACACGCCGAGCCTCATATTCACTACTGTCTGAAGTCTCAGAAACAATATCTTTTTCCACTACTACAGTTTCTGTTTTAGGAACTACATTAATTTTTAGAAAAAAATAACCATCCTCTACCCAAGAGTAATTTTCCGCTGCCAAATAAAATTTTTCTAGATATTCTCCAGTTTTTTCTGGAGCTTTCAATTCCAAAGTTAACTCTCCCACCCCACCCGGAGCAATCACTCCTGCCATTTTCCCGGTTTGTTTAGCACTTCGCCAACTGGAACCTCTGAAATCTGAGTTTCTATCTCTTGGTTCCATCGTATAGGCAGAAATATATCGACTACCTGTGTTATTCCAAGTGGCAGTACCATTATTTTTAAACTTTATTACTACATTTTTTGTTGCCCCTGCTTCAATTTCAACTGGATCAGACACTGACTGAGAGACAAACTTTGCGCTGTAAGCAGAATCACGAATTGTTACTTCTGGCTCAGCTGCATGAACTATCTCTACGCCCAAAATAACTCTAGCCACCGCCCCCCAAGGTAATTTATTTTCTATTTGTTCTTCTATTTGCGAAAGTGTATCAATATTTTCACCAGGTTTACTCTGTAAAAGCACCTTCTCTACTTGTGACAAAACAATTCCTATTACAATAACAACAAAAAAAGCAAAGACCAAACTTGGTATAATGCCCAAATGCTTGGTCCAACTCTTTGCCTGTTCAAAATCCAAAGCCTTCTTATATTGTTCAGTAGGACGTTTGAAAGACAAAATTTCTTCAATTGTTTTATTTTTATCTAAATTCATAAGTAGTTATAATTATACAAAAAAAAGAAGTTCTGGTCAATTGATTATTTATGTTAAAAATGTTATATTTGTTATAAGTATTGTACCGCTTCGCTTGTCTAAAGAGACAATTTGAACATTTTCCACAACTATAACAACTACAACATTTTATGTCTACAACTAGAAAAGTTGCCCACAACACAGCTTATCAACTTATTGGTAAAATAACCTCTACTTTATTAGGGTTAGTTGCCATTGCGATGATGACCAGATATTTAGGTGTAGAAAAATTTGGTTGGTACATCACTACCATGGCTTTTTTGCAATTTATCGGTATTTTGATTGATTTTGGACTTATACCAGTCACTGCCCAGATGATGAGCGAACCCGACCATGATAAAGATAAATTATTCAAAAATTTGCTTGGTTTTAGATTTGTGACTGCTATTCTATTTTTAGGTATTGCCCCACTTTTTGCTTTGCTTTTTCCTTATCCCACAGAAGTGAAAATGGCGATTGGTTTTACTACGATTGCTTTTTTAGGTATTGCCATGAATCAAGTCCTGATTGGTTTTTACCAAACAAAATTAAAGATGCATATTCAGGCTATTGGTGAAAATGTAGGCAGGATTGTTCTAGTGGTTGGTCTCTGGCTGGTAGTACACAACCAAGCTTCTTTTCTGACTGTCATGTGGGTCGTAGTTCTAAATAGTCTTGCCTATACTATCGTCCTCTGGCTTGGTGCCAAAAAATATACTTCAATTTCTTTTGGTTTTGATTGGGTTATCTGGAAAAGCATTATGAAAAAAATGTGGCCAATCGCCATTTCCATTGTTTTTAATGTTGTTTATCTTAAGGGTGACACTCTGCTTCTTTCAATTTTTAGAACTCAAGCTGAAGTTGGTATTTATGGAGCAGCTTACAGAGTTATAGATATCTTGTCCCAAACTGCCATGATGATTATGGGTGTAATGCTTCCACTTCTAGCTTTCAACTGGTCAAGAAATCTAAAAAATGAATTCAAAAAATACTTCCAAATGTCATTTGACACTATGATGCTTTTGGCAGTCCCTATGATGGTGGGAACTATAGTACTGGCCAATAAAATAGTTTTATTTATTTTTGAAAAAGAATTTATTGCTTCAGTTTTACCTCTACAAATTTTAAGTTTAGCAGTATTTGGACTTTATCTCGGGGCCGTCTTTGGACATACTGCTGTGGCCATAAATAAACAAAAGCAAACCATGTGGATTTATATCTCTGACGCTATTATAACTCTCGTTGGTTATCTTATTTTTATCCCAATGTATGGCATGTACGGTGCGGCTGGTATGACAGTATTTTCCGAGCTTTATGCTGGTATTTTACTATTCTTCACTGTCAGATACTATACTGGAGAAACACTACAATTTAAAACTCTTGGTAAAATTATTTTTGCTAGTCTAGTTATGGGTGCTACTCTGTGGTTTTTACCACAGCTCAATATTATTTTACTAGTTTTACTTGGTATTTTGGTCTACGGTACAATTATAATTTTAATAAAAGTAGTTTCTAAAGAAACATTAAAAGAAATACTCACACTCAAACAATAATTATGGATTATTCTCTGCTACTTATTCTCTATTCCCTATTCTTTGTTTTCATCATCTGGAATCGTTTTCATTGGGGGCTTTGTATTTTCTTTTTTCTTTTACCAACTTATCTAATTAGATTTAATATCGGCCCACTACCTACCACCCTACTCGAAGTAATGCTGGAAATTATCGTTATAATCTGGATAATCAAATTTAATAAACAAATATTTTCAAAATTAAAAGAGAAATTCAAGGAAAATTATAACTATACATTAATTTTTGCGATCTTAATTTTCTTATTAGCCGCTACAATCTCTGTTTTTACATCAATCAATATTCGTTCTGCTTTGGGAGAGTGGAAGACATTTTTTATTGAACCTATTTTATTTTTCTTAATACTTATTACTACTCTAAAAAACAAAAAACACCTGCAAAATATTATTTTTACTCTAATTTTATCTGGACTAATTACAAGTATTTTGGCAATTTATCAGCATTTTACTGGTTGGATGGTCCCTTGGTTTTTCTGGGAAAATGCTAATAGTTTCCGCGTCACAGCCTGGTATGGATTCCCCAATGGGGTTGGTTTATTTCTTTCTCCCTTATTATTACTAAGCCTATTCCTAATTGATAAAAAAGAGAAAATAACCTGGATCCTCCCTATTGTTTTTATCCCACTAGGAATTTTAGCTATTGCTTTTGCAAAAAGCACTGGGGGGCTAATAGGTGTACTAGGTGGTTTCATTTTACTTACTCTACTGTATAAAAAAACACGCTGGTGGATTATTGGTTTAGGGATTATTACTATCGTAAGTCTTTTTACCTTACCACAACTTTCAAACATAAAAGATGAAATCACATTCCAAGATCGCTCAGGTCAAATTAGAATTTCTATGTGGGGAGAGGCTACAGAATTTTTAAGTGACAACAAAATTTTAGGAGCTGGTTTTGTCTCTTATCAAGAAAAAGTAAAACCTTACCACACAACAGTAGATAATGAAGGGGTGGAAATATTCCACCACCCTCACAACATTTTCCTAACCATGTGGGTTAATTTAGGAATTTTAGGACTTTTTGGTTTTATTTGGATACTAACTTGGTATTTTAGAGTGGGACTAACCAATCTAAATCCACAAACAAAAATATTACTTGCTACCATGACAGTAATAATTATAACTGGGCTCGTAGATTCTCCCTATATAAAAAATGATCTTTCAATATTATTCTGGTTGTTGCCAGCTTTACTCATAACACAAAAATATGAAAACTTGGAAAACACCTAAAGTAAAGAAGCTGGCCCAAGCTTTCGCTTCTCTAAAAAATGAAAAGGACACTACCAATTTTCTACGCGACCTTTGTACATTAGAAGAATTGGCAGAACTATCCAATCGTTGGGAAGCTGTTAAACTACTAGACGAAGGTAAACCCTACAGAGAAATCGCTGAGAAAACTGGCATGAGCACTACGACTATCACAAGAATTGCCCACTGGCTCAAACACGGTGAAGACGGCTACAAAGAAGCTCTTACGAAACTGGCTAAATAAGCCAGTTTTTTATTTATCTAAATTATTTATCCACAGCTTGGTTTGACAGACTTCTTTTCTTGTGTTAATGTATTAATACAATGATATGAATAACTTAATCACTAAAAATTTAATCCACCATAACAAAGACCTCTGGTAAACCCCTGACATAGGTTTATTTTTGAGGTCTTCCAATCGCTTATCAAAGCGGTTTTTTGTTTGTACTTAAGGTGCTCTAGTGAAAGCAGATAATCACACTAACCGTAATGAAGTTAGGATTACAGGTGCAAAACCTGTGAGCACCACTAACCCCGTGAAAGGAGGTAACTATGGGGAAAATAAACTGTCCAGAGTGCAGACAAAAAATAAGTTCTAAGTTTGTCATGTGTATTACTTGTGCCAAAACAAAGGCGCAAGCTACGAGACAGGCCCAGATCTTTGCTACTTGTCCACGCTGTCTCTCCGGACTGGCTATGCAGCCAGGTGGCCGAATCATCTGTGACTGTGCAGGGTTTTAAACCTTGCGGAAGGAGAATGTCATGTTTATCGCACGCACCATCGATGAGCTCGCTGACAAAACCAAAAAAAGTTGTTGTCTCAGCTTTGATGAGAAACTCTCTCTCTTCAAACAGGCTGAGGAAAACTACAAGCCAGGTGATGTCATCTACGTCTTCTTCAATGAAGACGAAGTTGATCTCTGTAATTCACTTTCTGACGAAGTCAAAAAAGGACTAGGAGAAATCCTCAATCGCCGGGGAGAAGTGGGTGCAGTGTACCACAAAAGAAAAACCGAACAATTTCGAGCCTGCATCGATTGGAGTGTAGCTAGAAATGGTCACTAATAAGGAATAGAATTCCTTAATTCGCTCTTTGAAAGACAAAAGCCGTATGATCAAATCATACGGCTTCCTTGATTTTAATATTTCTTACTTCAAAAATTTCTTCAAATATTGTCCTGTCAGACTCTTCTTAACTTTTACAATATCTTTCGGTGTTCCCTCGGCCACAACTTCTCCACCTTTCTTGCCCCCCTCAGGACCCAGGTCAATAATCCAATCAGCGCACTTTACCACATCCAGATTATGTTCAATAATCAACACTGTATTACCTTTTTCTACTAGTTGATTTAACACATGCAATAATTTCTTAATATCTTCAAAATGAAGGCCTGTGGTTGGTTCATCCAATATATACAAAGTCTTACCAGTAGCACGACGAGCAAGCTCTGTGGCCAATTTTACGCGCTGTGCCTCACCACCAGACAGTGTGGTTGCAGGTTGACCCAAGTGAACATAGCCCAAACCCACATCACGCAAAATTTGTAATTTATCAGCAATCGAATTTGTATCACGAAAAAATCTATAACCCTCTTCAACTGTCATATCGAGTACATCTGCAATGTCTTTCTGACGATAATGAATCTCAAGTGCCTCTTTATTATATCTCTTACCTTTACACTCGGGACACTCTACAAATACATCAGACAAAAATTGCATGGGAATTCGTACATAACCTTCACCGCTGCAAGCCTCACAACGTCCACCACCTTTTACATTGAAACTAAACTTACCAGCATCATAGCCACGCATTTTAGCTTCAGGAACGGCAGTAAAGAGGTCGCGAATAGCACTGAAGACTCCAGTATAAGTAGCGGGATTAGAGCGAGGAGTACGACCAATTGGAGTTTGGTCAATTACAATTACTTTATCAATATTAGACAAACCTTTTATTTTTCTATGTTCGGCTGGTTCAGCTTTGGAACGATAAAAATGTTTATTTAAAGCTTTACCAAGAATTGAAGTAATGAGGGTAGACTTTCCAGAACCAGACACACCAGTAATACAAAGAAGTTTTCCAAGAGGAATTTTAACATCAATATTTTTTAAATTGAATGCCCTAGCACCTAAAATTTCTAAACTTTTACCATTGCCTTTATGAATTTTTTTAGGAAGAGGAATTTTTTCCTTACCAGTCAGATATCTACCTGTTAGAGACTTAGGTGATTTTTTAATTTGTGCGGCAGTACCAGTTGCCAAAATCTCACCACCATACTCACCTGCTCCTGGACCGACATCAACTACGAAATCAGCCGCTTCCATCATCGCGCTGTCATGTTCCACCACTATCACGGTATTACCTTGATCACGAAGATTTTTCAAAGTATCAATAAGCTTGTCATTATCACGAGAATGCAAACCAATGCTAGGCTCATCCAAAATGTAAATTACCCCGGTCAAACCAGTAGACAGTTGAGTAGACAAACGCACACGCTGTGCCTCACCACCAGACAAAGTATTTACTGAACGATCTAGTGTAAGATAATAGACACCCACCTGCAACAAATCTTTCAGACGCTTGGCAATTTCTTTGGCAATTGGCAGGGCGACTGGTAATTCTGATTTGGAAAACTGTTGGTACAATTTTAGTTTTGGATTTTGCAAATCTTTAAAAAATACCCCAGCCTCTTCTACACTCATCTCCACAATATCAGCAATAGAAAATTCACCAACCTTTACATGCAGAGATTCATTTTTAAGACGTCTTCCATTACAGACAGGACAAACTTTTTCTCGCATGTATTGTTCTATTTCTTTACGAATATAATCTGAATCAGTCCCAGCATGACGATGAGTAAGATTTGGTACGATACCTTCAAAATGAACTTTCTTACTGCCTATATTATAAATCTGCCCATCCGTCCCATAAAACAAAATATCCATAACTTTCTTGGGTAAATCTTTTACTGGGGTGTCCACTGAAAAACCATGCGCCACAGATACTTCGGCCAACAATTTTTGAAAGAAATTTTGATTGCCTACTATTCTAGTCCAAGGTTGAATGGCTCCTTCAGCCAAAGTAAGACGAGGATTTGGAATAACAAGCTCTGGATCAACATCAAGCGTTCTCCCTAAGCCGGTACAACGAGTACAGGCCCCATAAGGACTATTGAAACTAAAACTACGTGGTTCCACCGGATCAAACTTACGAGCACAACCTCGACAAACGGGCTGGGTGGAATAATAATGTTCTTCTCCATTATCTTCATCCAACACAATCATTTCTCCATTGGATAAATCAATTGCTTTATCAACCATAGACATGGTATCTTGTTTTTTAACATCTTCTATCTTACCAATCAAAAGTTCAATTGAATATTCTTTGTCTAAATCAAATTTATATTTACTAAGCTCACGCAAAGTCATAGACACACCATTCAAACGAACATTTTCATAAGAAGTCTGCTCCAGATGAGTTAGTAAGCTTTTTGATTTTACTTTTTTATTAGTAATAACAGGAGACAAAATAGAAAGTTCAGAGCTCTTGCGAGCTAGTTTTCTCACTGCCTCAGAAATTTCTCCAGTACTATAGCTTTGTACTGAGACTTTACACTCTGGACAATGCTGTACCCCAATACGAGAAAATAATAAACGTAGGTGATCATAAATTTCTGTGACGGTTCCCACAGTAGAACGAGGATTTTGTGAGACAGTCTTTTGATCAATCGCAATGGTCGGAGACAAACCTTGAATCTCATCGACATCTGGCTTGTCCTGTACATCCATAAACTGACGCGCATAGGACGATAAACTCTCGGCATAGCGTCTCTGCCCCTCAGCATAGATGGTGTCAAATGCTAAAGAAGACTTTCCGGATCCGGAAAGTCCTGTAATAACAGTTAACTTATCTTTTGGAATCTCGAGTGAAACGTTTTTAAGATTGTGCACTCGAGAATTTATTATTTTTAATTTATTACTCATAATTAAACTACTTGCTCTACATCAAATTAATAAAATAAACTTTAACATAAAAATGAACAAAAGTCAATTATTTTTATATAATTAACATAATATTAATATTTCCTAAAAATAATCTTGATGTTCCCAACAATCTGTATCATCATCAGGACTACAAACTACAAGACCATTCCCATTATCTAAAGCTGAGAATTGACCTCTGGTAATAGATATATCACAAGTATAACTTGCTAATAATTCTTCTGCCGAAATTAAATACTTTTTAAAAGCAGTATCTTGAGCCAAAACTTTTATATCTTTTTCTTCTGAAAGAGTGGCACAAGAACAATTTTTAACACCAGACTCACCAACACAAGATGGGGAACTACCATTATGTAACGATGCAAAAGCTTTTTTTCCTAAATTAATATTACACACATGGTCAGCACTCTTACCAATCGCATGCCAATCATCACAACCAGAGCCACCTCCTACTGGACAAAGACCACTTCCCTCATCATTAATCTCAGCCCCTAAATAAAAACCAACCAAACCTTTGCTACTTTTTTGCGCCTCAACTATGTCTTTTTTTAAACTAGGAGGAAAAATATATTGTCGACCGCCGTCTACGATATCAAGAGTATCTATCTCATCTATATCGCCATTTTTAAACATGGCAATCAACATTAAATTATTATCAATAATATTAACCTCCAAATCTTTGCACATATCCAACAGGTCAGTTGACGCCCCTATTTTTCCAGTCAATACAGCGGGTATACATTCATAATGAGATGTGCTGGTATCCCCAACACAGGCTCTGCCCTGCTCTGGACAAACTGAACCAGTACAAGTCAAAGTCCCACCTCCTTCTACAAAATAATGTACACCACATTCTGCTTCAGAAGATGACTTGCTAAAACCTACCTCTTCATCATCCTTACCTGCCTCTACTGCAGCCTTATATCTTATATTAACATCCTGAGCTGACAGTTCTTTTTTCTGTTCAACTTTATCAACTGTCGAAGTAGTAATAAGATCTGCTTCTGTATATGCTTTAGCTAACAAAGAATTACTTGGCAAACTATCACATCTTACAGGTACTAACTCTTGATGATTTATCATCCAAACTTGTGGCAAACGCATGTTTACCAAATAAGGATTTAAGGTGTTTAAAATAAAGTAAGCCAACACTGCCAAAAATAACCCCATTAGAGCATCCCCAATCCTTTTCGTAGAGGCTTTTATTTTATCTGGGCTACCAGCCGACACCACACGTTGAAAACCCGCTACAATAATCATAACAATTGCCAATACCCCAGCAATTATCACACCATAGCGATACATAAAATTTATAAAATCACCCATACCATCAAACTCCTTACGACCGGCAAAATTGATAGTGGTCTTAGCTTTCATTCCAGGGCGACAAAAACCAATTATACTTTTTTTGAGATCTGCCCCTGTTCCACATGTTTGGATGGTCTCTGGGTTTGGCCCATAAATAACTCCACCAGAATTTTTACAATCTTCTTGTGTCCAACACAATTGACTTACTACACCAGACCCCAAGTTCATACTATAATCAAAATCTAGATCAACTTCAGCACTATCTGCAGTTTGGGTTGTGCCACCACCAGAAGTCTTTTTTTTACATTCACAATTATCGTTTAGATAATAACCAGAATTACATTTATTAGTGCAGGATGCTTCAGGAGGTAATTCATCTATAGAGCTACAAGAACAATCACTCTCATCCAAAACTTGGCCAAAACCACAGTCATTCGCACATCCTATTGCAAAAACAAAATTAAAACTCAAAAATAAAAACACCACTAACAAACAAATAAATAAACTATATTTAAAAAACTTCATAAAAAAATTATTTTAAAAATTCTAAAATTATACTATCCCACTGTTTTAAAGTTAAACTACCTTCTACTTTATAACCATTTACAAAATAAGTTGGAGTACCACGCAAACCAAGCTCGATGGCGTCGCTGGCATCTTGTAAAATCTGCCCACCATATTTCTGCCCAGCCAAACAAGAAGAAAAACCAGCTATGTCAAAATTTAAATCAGTTGCCATACCTACTAAAGATTCTTCTATGAAATTTTTCTTGGTAAAAAGCAAATCATGATATGCCCAAAATTGATTTTGTTCATGAGCACACAGACTTGCCAAAGCCGGCTCCATAGCATCAGGGTATAGATCTACTAAAGGTAAATTTTTGAAAATAATCTGCACTGCTGGTTCATATTTTTCCATCATAATTTTAAAATCCACAAAGCCTGCCTGACAATAAGGACAAGAAAAATCTACAAAAGATATAATCTTTACTTGCGCCTCTGCATTACCAAACTTTGGATTTGCTTCTCTTACATAATCATTATAATTCCCTACCACTGGCTGATTTTGGACACTACTCGCCAAATTTTCATCTACAGAAAAGTTTTGTTCAAATTGCTCAGAAATTTTTTGACCAGCTTCGGCCCCACCATATTTTATTTGCCAGGCATAATAAGAAAAAAGCACTATAAATACTATAGCACCTAAAACAATAAGACCAATTATAATTGCAAATACTACTCCGCCCACAGTTTTGTACCACAGTTTTTCAGTAGAACTAACATTATCTTGTTGAAGAAAATTATCGGCCATAAAAAATATGAGTTTTTAGTGAACCCATATAGTATACCATAATTTGCCAAAAGTCAACAGTTGTCCACAGACAATCATTTTTAAACTTTATTACATCAACATCATGAATCTCTCTAACTTACTTTTTGTATTTTGACTAACGAATCCTCTAACAAATAAATCTTTTCAAACAAGCATTATACTTTCGGATTTTTACCTATTTATAATCCCGAACACCCACTTTCTAAAGAAAGTGGGTGTTCGGGAAAGAAAAAAAATTAAATCCGAAATGTTATACCCCTGTAACGAACGAAACATACCAGAGAATTTGCCAAAAAATATTTATATTACCTGATCTCTCTTCACAAAACGCCACCGCCCCACTGGTAAAGTACCTAGTTTTAATTTATTTATCCTTATTCTCCTTAAACCCATAATATTAAAACCAAGCCTACCAAACATCTTTTTAATTTGTCTATTTTTCCCTTCCTGCAAAATAACATTTACTATCACTCGCCTACCTATTTTTTGTTCATCTAAAATTTTAATTCCCTTAACAAACTCATCACCAATATCCATACCGGTTTCTAAAACTTTTTTTGCATCTTTTGAAATCTGACTATTAATTATAATTTCATATTCTTTTTCATGTTCATATTTTGGATGAGTCAGCTCCTGAGTCAATTCCCCATCATTGGTAAGTAAAACCAACCCCTCTGATTCTTTGTCTAGACGCCCCACAGGATAAACCCTCTCTTCAATTTCTTGTTTATCATTTTTCCAATAATTATCTTTGGTCAATAATTCCATAATAGACTCTCCCTGCTCACTAGAAACACTTGTAATATAATCAACCGGTTTATTGAGCATTATATAAACTTTTTGATTTTTAATTTTTCCAATCTTTTTTCCTTCAACTTCTACTTCGGCATCGGCAGGGTCAACTTTAACACCCATAGTATCTACCACTTCACCATTCAACTTTACTTTACCCAAAGAAATAAGCTCTTCAGCCTTGCGACGAGAACAAACCCCACAGCCAGCAATATATTTTTGTAAACGTATTTCTGTCATAATTATTTTTTTATAATCTTTACTCTATCAATAACTTTTTTATTCATTTTTTCAATTGAACACACAACCCCCTCAAAATCCACTTTCATATCTTTTTTAGGTACTTTTTGCAAATGATCGAGCATCAATTCTGCCATTGTATGAAATTTGTCACCCGGCAATTGAATGTTCAAAAAGCTATTTACCTCTCTTACTTCTGTTTCTCCAGAAACTAAAATAGTATTTTTATCTATTCTCTTTATCACTTCTTCTTCTACATCATGTTCATCAGCAATTTCACCTACTAATTCTTCTATTACGTCCTCCAAAGTCGCAACACCCTCAGTACCCGCATACTCATCCATTACTACCGCCATATGTGTTTTGGCTTTTTGAAATTCCCTGAGCAGATCATCCAAACGCATTTGTTTTGGCACTTGTACAATCGGACGAATAATTTTTTTAATAGACCATTTTTCTTTATCTTCATTAAAAGCAAGTAACACATCGCGAGAATGAACAAAACCAATAATATTATCAATTGTATCTTCTATTACCGGAAATCTAGTGTGAGGATTTTTAGCAATAATATCAGCTGCCACTTCAATTGAAATATCACTTTCCAAAGTAACTACACGCACTCGTGGAGTCATAACATCTTCGGCTGTAATATCATTCATTTCAAATACGCGATTTACAATATGAGCCTCGTCACCCTCAATTGTTCCTTGTTTCTTTCCAGCTTGTGCCAGGGCTTTTAATTCTTCTTCGTTTACTTTATCTGGTCTTTGTTTACCAGCAAACAAATTTGTCATTTTTTCAAAAATAATAATCACAGGCCAACCAATAAATTCTAAAATATACAAAATCGGAGCAGATAAAATAGCAAATCTCTTGGGATGATTGGAAGCATAAGCTTTGGGAAGAACTTCACCAAAAACCAAAATAAGCAAAGTCATAAGACCAGTAGTAATACCAATCACAGCCGAATCAAAAAAACTAGCTACTACAACAGTTGCCAGAGACGCTGCACCTACATTTACAATATTATTACCTATCAAAATTGTTACCAACAATTTCCTCGGATTATCTTTCAAAATTCTCACCAAACGAGAACGTGGCATTTTACGTTTTACCATTGATTCTACCTTTGCATCTGACAGAGATACAAAAGCAACCTCTGTAGCAGAAAAAAAGGCTGATAAAATAAGTAAAATACCTAGGGTCACAAGTTCAAATGTCATATAACAAATTATTCTAATTCTTTTAATTATCTATATAATAGCTTATTTACTATATAATTTCAATTAATGGAGGTCTACTCCGTAGAGACGCGATTAATCGCGTCTCTATTTTAACGAACAAAATATTGACTTTCACCCCTAAAACTGCTAATCTTATCTAGTAAGGATAATTAACCATACTCAATCTGAAGCCAGATCGGCTAATGATAACAGAGTGTGGAAATGGAGTACTGCCATGGAACTCGACATGTTGGGCAAAGTTGTAGCAGCAAAAATTCTCACAGGAGCGGAACACGCCTTGGCCAGAGCCATCGGAAAACAAGGGTATCCATTGGTTTCCTTGGAGAGGCAACCTTCCCCGGACAAGAAAATCCTGGACAGTGTCTCTCGCGGTCTTTGTGAGAAATATTGCTTGGTACCTCTGGCGCACATAGATGAAACTCTCATCATCGCCATCGCCGACCCTGGCTGTAGTGTACGCTACGGCACGGATCTCCTGACCGGGTTTGAAGGTGAATGGCGAATTACTGACACCTTTGTCCTGGTCGCCGAGAAAGCTGAAATCTTGCAAGCTGTGAGAAGGTTCTACGGTGAGAAAACCGAGGTCTCCACACCTGACATCAGGGTCAACGAAGTCGCCTCTCACCCACCAATCGTGGAAGAAGAAGGTATCGCTTCTCTCGACCCGTTCCGTCAGACCCTCCTTCGCGAGAAGATCGTCACCCCCATACAGATCGCCGAGGCTGACGCCGACATCAAGATGCAAGGTGGTCGCTTGGGTGATCATCTGGTCCGACTCGGCTACCTCGAGGAAACCAAACTCGTCGCCCTCTTCAGCCGTCAGTACGGCGTACCCTCGACTGACTTGAGCACAGCCGAAATCCCCGAGGATGTCATCAGGCTCATCCCCAAGGATGTAGCAGGACGTCACAACCTCATCCCTGTCAACCGCCAGGGCAACTCGCTCATCGTCGCCATGAGCGATCCGTCGAACATCTACGCCATGGACGACATCAAGTTCCTGACAGGCTTCAACATCGAATGCGTCGTGACGACCGAAGCCCAGATCAAGGAGGCTCTCGAGAAGTACTACGACGACAAGACCGACGATATCGACGTCCCACCCGAAGACGATCCTACCACCTCCGTTCCTGAACCTCCCAGCGACGACGAGCGCGACCGACACCTACCTTTCCACCTCCACGTCGACAAAAGATAGTTAGCCCCCACAAGGAGAACCGTTCCTTCCCACCCACACAGGCTGTACTTCCCGGTACACGCCTTCCCACATTGGATATTACAAATAGTATTTGATGCAAAACCCCCCGACGTTACGTCGGGGGGTTATTTTATATTTAATTTTACACACAAACTCCGGGAGCCATTAATAGAGATGATAATTTATAAAACTAAAGTAATTATTAAAACAAAAAAATATTCCCCTGATACAGGCTCCCGGAGTCAGACTCTCTTTCCACATTGGATATTATTTTAATATATAGCGTAAAAAAAACAATCGCATATCCTGCGATTGTTTTTTATTCTTGTCTTGTGCAGTATCCACGCAACCCATCCCTAACCCTTCCCTTAAAAAGGGAAGGGAATTTATTAACTTAGCAAAAAAACCCCCTCCCTTTTTAAGGGAGGGGGTTGGGGGGTGTATTGCTCGTACCTAATATCTATAATGCTCCCACCTTCGCTAAAGCTATGGCGGGCAAGCCTTTTAATATCTGTAGTGGTCTGGTTTATACGGTCCATCTACATCAACACCTATATAGTCAGCTTGGTCTTTACTAAGCTTTGTCAGCTTTACGCCAATCTTTGCCAGATGCAATCTTGCCACTTCTTCGTCCAAGTGTTTTGCAAGACGGAACACACCAATTTCATAATCATTTTCCCATAGATCAATCTGGGCCAAAACTTGATTGGAAAAACTATTACTCATTACAAAACTTGGGTGGCCTGTCGCACAACCCAGATTCATGAGACGACCTTCGGCCAGCATGTAGATTTCGTGTCCATCTGAAAATTTATATTTATCAACTTGTGGTTTTATATTTTCTTTTTCTACATCTTTTTGTTCATTTAGAGGTTCTACTTGAATTTCATTATCAAAGTGTCCAATATTAGCTACCACAGCCTGATCTTTCATTCCTTTCATATGTTCCACTGTAAGAATATCTTTATTCCCAGTAGTTGTGACATAAATATCAACTTCTCCCAGACTATCTTCTACTGTTGTCACTTCATAACCCTCTACAGCAGCTTGCAATGCACAGATTGGATCTACCTCTGTCACCATCACACGAGAACCTTGTCCGCGGAGAGCCTGAGCACAACCCTTTCCCACATCTCCAAAACCACACACCAGAGCGACTTTACCACCGAGCATGACGTCCATTGCCCTATTGAGTCCATCAATCACACTATGACGACAACCATAAATATTATCAAATTTAGATTTAGTAACAGAATCGTTTACGTTAATTGCCGGGAATAATAATTTATTTTCTTTGTGCATCTGATACAGACGATGAACACCGGTAGTAGTTTCCTCGGATACTCCTTTTATTTTCTTAGCAACGGCTTCCCAACGAGCTGGGTTTTTTTCATATTCTATTTTCAATTTTGCCATTAGCTCACGCAAATCTTCTGGTTCTTCTGAATAATCTTTATCTAATATTTTTGGATCTTTTTCTATTTCCAAACCCTTATGAACCATCATAGTTGCATCTCCACCGTCATCAACAATTAAATCTGGACCAACTCCCTCTCCAAAATCAAGTGCACGCTCTGTACACCACCAATAATCTTCCAAAGTTTCACCTTTCCAAGCAAATAAAGCTACGCCAGTTTCAGCAATTGCTGCGGCTGCATGATCTTGAGTAGAATAAATATTGCATGAAGCCCAACGAACTTCTGCACCAATATCCACCAAAGTTTCAATCAAAACTGCAGTTTGAATAGTCATGTGCAAAGAACCCATTACTTTCACACCTTGCAATGGTTTTGACTTGGCATACTTTTCTCTAATTGCCATAAGTCCTACCATTTCTTTCTCAGCAATATTGATTTCTTTTCTTCCCCACTCGGCTAATGAAATGTCCTTTACCTTATAGTCTGTTTTTTTCATATTTTAAGTTTAATTTTACTATATAGTCTATTGTTGTAAATGATATAGTTGTTCAAAATGTTACAAATGATTATTTTTTACCTAATAAATATTTTGATAATCCTATTAGTTTAAAATATAATTCTTTAATTGTTGGTTCTAATTCATTATAATCTTCATCTTCCATATATTTCAAATCTATACTGATTTTTAAAGCGCAATCTACTTCCACCAGTGAAGATATTGATATTCTAATGAAATTATTAAAATCTTTTTTTGTACTCCTATTACTACCTTCGGCAATATTTAAAAGAACTGATACAATAGCTCTTCTAACCTGATTTGTCAACCCAAACCTCTCTTTATCCGGAAATTTTTCTGTTAATCTATAAATGTCTTTTACTAATTGCCTAGCTAATTTTGCTACATCCAATTTTTCATATCCAAATTCCATAATCATTTACAACAAACGAAGTGATAAAACAATTTCAACACCTACAACATCTTTATCCTCTCGTACCAATAAAGAATATATAAGCAATGTAGAGCATTATGAATATAACACCTTGCCAACGTTTTAATCGGTAACGATAACCAGTCTTACCCACAAACATGAATACAAAAAGTAAGGCTGCTGCGCCAATAGCAATCATAACATCTGTATTAGCCTCGTGATTAAATTGGATAGGACTAATAAGAGGGGTTAAACCCAGTACCCATAAAATATTAAAAATATTTGAACCAACGATATTACCAATCGCCAAATCATCATGATGTCTATAAGCTGCCATACCTGAAGCTGCCAACTCTGGTAAAGAGGTGCCAATTGCAACCACAGTTAAACCAATGAATAATTCTGACATGCCCCACAAACGAGCGAGAATTATACCGTTATCCACCAGAAGTTTACCACCTAGTATCAAGCCAGCTATACCCAATAATAAAAACGAGATTGTCATACCCCAAGAATATTTTTCCACTGTTTCTTCCTCCTCAGCTTTTACCTTAGACAATCCGTAAGTGTAGTACATAAACATTATAAAAAAGCCCAGTAAAATCAAACCATCTCCACGAGTCAAAATATTAATATCACCATTACCAAAATAAACGTCAGCACTAAGAATCAATAAAACAATAACTGCTAGAATACCAAAAGGAATTTCTTTCCAAATAGTACCCTTTTTAACAGCGATTGGATAAATAATAGCCGTGATACCTAAAACTAATAAAATATTAGAAATATTGCTACCCAAAATATTACCAATCGCAATATCTGGTGTACCCTGGAAAGCTGCAATTACATTTACCACCAACTCGGCAGCAGAAGTACCAAAAGCCACCACAGTCAGACCAATCACAATTGGCCTTACTTTAAGACGTCTGGCCAAAGAAGCTGAACCTTTAATAAAAACTTCACCACCAGCCAAAAGCATGGCGAAGCCTGCTATGAGAAATAGAATGAGTATTAACATATTTTAGTATTAAAAAACAGGCTTATTATAGCCTGTTTTGAGTTTTATTTCAAGTCATCAAAGTTCCAAAGAAATAGTCTCTCCAAAAGCTTCCCCATACCTATTTTTGAATTCTTCTAGGCTAAATTCGTGTTTTTGTGTACCATAGTACTCCACGGCATAAGCAGCCGACACAGCCCCCACCTGACCACAAGTCTGATAATCATGTCCAGAGACATAAGCTGAGAAAAAACCAGCTCGATAAGCGTCGCCCGCCCCAGTAGGATCCTCAACTGAGCTGACTGAACAAACACCTACCTCAAAATTTTGATCCTTTGTTGCAATAACTGAACCCTTGTTTCCTAATGTAGTAATAACAACTTCGGCATGTTCTAAAATATCTGAAACGCTCCAACCTGTTTTTTCTTCTATCAATTTTATTTCGTAATCATTACCTATGACAAACTTGGCTTGACCAATCACTGCCATTATTTCTTGTCCTGACATGGCAGTCACTTGTTGTCCTGGATCAAAACAAAAAGGAATTTTCTCGTCATAACATTGCTTGGCATGTTTTACCATGGCGTCTTTTTTATTAGGAGAGATCAAAGCAAATTTTAATTCTTCTTTTATGTCAGACACCTGCAATGCGTCGGCTCCCCCACCCGCACCACCATAAAAAGCTGAAATTTGATTGTCATCCTTGTCAGTTGTGATGTGAGCCGACGAAGTTAATAATGTTTTATCTACTGGAATATAATCTGTCTTTATATTATATTTTTTAAAATGTTCTAGATAATCAGTTGCATTACTTCCCAAAGGACAAAGTATAATAGGCTCACCACCAAGAAGCTTCATGGTATAAGCGATATTACCAGCTGTTCCACCAAGATTCTTTTCTAATTTTTCTACTGAAAAACAAACATTCAAAATATGAAGTTGATCTGGCATGATATGATTCTTGAAACTATCTGGAAAATCCATGATATAGTCATAGGCGAGTGAACCGGAAAGTAATATAGACATAATTTTTTCTGTCATTCCGAGCATAGAGAGGAATCCCTTTCCAATACTACGGACATTTTAAATAATTAATTATTTTTTATATAACCCAATATTATCTCAAAAACAAAGAAAAGGCAAATAAAAACTATCAACTAAAAGCCTGTATTTTCTATCTTACCGACTACGCCAGCTGTACATCTGAATAGTTCATCGCCATCTTTTGTACAAATCCTCTAGTTAGTATTAGTATTTTTTAGTATATAAATACTTTCGGATTTTAGGGTTTGTTTGTTTCTTTATTATTTTTTCTCTTTGAGAAAAAATAATAAAGAAAAGAAGAATAATTTAATCCGAAATAATTGTATATTTTTAACGCACTCAAATATACCAGGGGATTGGTTAATCTTATATTGATAGCTTGATGCTTTTAATAAAAGAAAAATAAAGATTAGATTAACTCCAACACACACAATGCTTCCACATGTGGTGTGCGAGGAAAGAAATTATATAATTTTAAAAATTTTACTTTATATTTATCTGCCAATAACCCAATATCACGTGCTTGTGTACTAGGATTACAAGACAGATAAATTATTCTTTTTGGTTTTTCAGTTATCAATTTTTGAATCACACTTTTATCCAAACCAGCTCGTGGCGGATCAAAAATAATTATCTTCTCTGAACTTATCAAATCCAACATCTTTTCAGTGGGGGAAAGCAAGGCTTCACAATTTTCTATATTATTCAAAATAATATTTTCTTTGGCATACTCAGTAGCCTCTCTATTGCTCTCCACTAGAATACCATGTTGAAAATTCTCGTGTAATGACAAAGCAATCGCACCTACACCAGAATAATAATCTACTACATCCACTTTCTTATCTAAAAATTGTTTAATATCAAACAACGCCATTTCAAATACAGGTGTATTGATTTGAAAAAAACTTAAAGCACCAAATTTCAACTGAACATTATTTAATTCAATCACCAAGTGATCTAGTCCTTTGGCATAAAGCTGTTTGGTAGGTACTGCCAATTTTGACTTATAATGAGAATAATAAACCTTAAAACCCACCAATTTTTTATCCAAATCAATCTGATGGTCAAACTTCATTTTTTGAGTAACAAACAGAACTGCTGTTACCTGCCCTAATAAATCGCTTCGTAAAATTAAAGATCTAAGATATCTGACTGGTATTTTATTTTTATTAATCCAAGCTAAAATTATTTTTGTCTCTCTATTTATACTATCATTGGACAAAGCGCACTTTTCAAGAGCTTGTTTTTCTTTTTGATCACGCACAAAAAAAGCTAAGGAAATTTCGCCTTGCTTATTTTCTACAAAACCAAATTCCATCTTATTTCTATAACCATACATTTCACCATCCTCCATCATATCAAGATCCCAATCCAAATTGGCAAACTTTTTATAAGTTTCTTTGCTCATTTCTATTTTCCATCTTGTTTCTTGTTCTGATGTCAAAATCTGCCAAGGACTACATGCCAAAAAATGATCATCTTTTGGTTCAATTCTATATGGAGAAACTTTGACAATCTTTTTAGCAATTCCTTCACAAAAACCTTTTTTGTCTTTTGTTAACTCCACTTCCACTTCTTCTCCAGGCAAAGCATTCCATACAAAACACACACGACCATCTGGCAATCGCCCCATTCCCTGACCTCCAAAAACTAATTTCTCAATAATTACTTTCATATAACCTGCTTGTCCGCCGTAGCTTTAGCGAAGGTGGACCCTCCAAAAACTAATTTTTCTATTTTTAATAAAATCATAATAACCTTATATTAACTAATTGCCAATAAAAAAACAACCCTTTGCAGGGTTATTTAATTTAATTTTTGATCAACTCTCGCAAATCATATTGCTTACCCTGCGCTTGCCACTTATTCAGTGTCTTTAGAGCAGAAGCAGCCAACTTGATTTTCATTACCTTACCAGTAGCTGGATTGAGTAATTTCTTTTCTTGTAAATTTGGAGAAAAAGTTCTTTTGGTAGCACG
>CAZRUM010000014.1:0-20704 GCA_964603435.1 uncultured Gammaproteobacteria bacterium
ACCTACAATATTATTCTAATAAATAAAAAACCACCTGTGTAAGGTAGTTTTTTGTGGGCCCACCAGGGATCGAACCTGGATCTAAAGCTTAGAAGGCTTCTATTCTATCCATTGAACTATAGGCCCATTATTTTTTAATGTCATTATTTTATCTTAGATTGGATATTTTGTCAATCAATGCCTCTTTGTTTACCGTGGAATTTTTTATAAATATTCTTCAATTCTTTGTCAGTTACATGGGTATAGATTTGTGTGGTGGTGATAGAGGAGTGTCCCAGCATGGCTTGTACACTACGTATGTCAGCTCCATTTTGTAGTAAATCAGTGGCATAGGAGTGTCTCAAGGTGTGTGGAGTCACTTCTTTGGTAATACCAGCTGCACGGGCATATTTTTGGACCATACGCTGTACAGAGCGGGGGGTTAGGGGTTCATCTTTGCTTTCTTTTTTGGATTTACTTCTTTTGTCATGAGAAATAAATAAAAAAGGATTCATGTCTTGTCTGGTATCTAAGTATTTTTTTAACCAATATTTACCTTGTTCTGACAAAAAGACTACTCGTGTTTTTCCACCTTTACCAGTGACACTAAATTCTTCCTTTTTTAGATTTACATTGTCCTTTTTCAATTTGGTAAGTTCAGAGACACGCAAGCCAGTAGAGAAGAGCATTTCAAGGATTGATTTATCTCTATATTTTATCAAACTTTTTCCTATGGCTATTTTTTCATTATCATCAGTAGCCTGGTTTATTTGTAGAGGGGCCTCGAGCAATCTATTCAAATCACTACCTTCTAGAAAACTAACTTCTCTGTCGGGCATTTTCATTAGTTCAATCTTTTCTGGGGCCAGAGTTTTTACATCACGTTTGGCAAGATATTTCAAAAAAGATCTAAGAGCAATCAAGTGATAGTTTTGAGTGTTTTTTTTCAAAGGTTCCCCATGAACATCTTCTAGTCTATTTAACCAAAGACGATATTTTCGTACGTCTTCACTAGTTATGCTCTCAGCTTTTTTCTTATCACCAAACCATTCTATAAAACGCATTAAATAGAACTGATAGTTTTCTATAGTTTTACTACTTCGGTTTCTTTCTATTTCTAAATATTCTAGAAATTCGCGAAGGTAAATTGGGAGGATTTTAGACATATAAAATTTAGGAGGATCCTTCGTCTCTGATGAGACTCAGGATAAATGTAGGCTGTGTTGCCTCCATTTATATTGTACGACACTATTGACAAAAGGTCAATTTTGTGGTATAATATAGCTGTTAAAAATAAAAAAACCTATCAAACCTATTTTGTTGTTAGGGGATAGGGCAAAAAATCTGTAAAGTCTACTCCATAGACTACAGAGAAAATAAAAATAAAAATAAATATGCAAAACAAAAATTTGTTAGGCGTTTCATCGTCTAAATCTGATTACTCTTTGGTTTACTACTATCTCTTAGCAGGCATCTCTCTTGTAGTGGCTGTTTTTTTATTCCTTCCAAAGGTTTCAATCGGATAATATATGGTACTTATAAATAATTTGCAAACTTTTTTTAATCAGACTATACTAAATTTAGTATAGTTTTTTATTCTTAAATTTAAAAATATGGATGAAGGTAAAATGAATAGAGGAGGGGGAGAAAATAGACTTCCCACAAAAGATGAATTTTCTCAGCAGTTGGGAGAAAATGATTTAAAGGAGAGAGGTGCATTGTGGTCTGCCTGTTATATTGTGGGTAAAAACCCTGAAAGTAACATGAAGGCTGGGATTATGTTGTCAGATCTTTTTCCGGATTTGGATAATAGTAGGATCTATGAATTAATAGACCAAGCAAGACAACATCTTTTTGATTTGCGACAAAATCAGGAATAATCTTAATTATATTAAAGCCCTCTTGAAATAGAGGGCTTTTTTGTTATAATAGCTTTACTATGAAAAATAAATTTTACCTAATTTTACCAGATATACGTTCTTGTCATAATGTGGGGGCGATGTTTAGGACAGCTGACGCCTGTGGTGTGTCAAAGCTTTTTTTGGTGGGCTATACTGCCCAGCCTCCAAAGATTCAAATAGACAAAGTTTCACTCGGGGCAGAAAAATGGATGCCCTGGGAGCATAGAAAAGATTTAAAGAGATTGATTGGTTCACTCAAGAAAAAAAGTGTGTGTGTTGTGGGATTAGAAAAAAATGCAAGCAGTATTGATATTAAAGATTTTAAATTAAAATTCAAAAAAGATGTGGCTCTAATTGTTGGCAATGAAGTAGATGGAATTTCAGATGATATTTTGGAATTATGTGACAAAGTGGTACATATTCCAATGTACGGTAAGAAAGAAAGTCTTAATGTCTCAATTGCTGCTGGGATTGCAATGTATGAAATTGGTAACAAAATTTTATGAACACCATAATCTTTGACATTGAAACTATTCCACAAGATTACGAATCAATGGACGAGGCACAGAAATATTATCTGATGAAATATGCTGAAGATGAAGAAGGTGAAAAAAAAGTAAAAAACCAGATGGCTTTATGGGCTCCGACAAATAAGATTGTGGCTATCGGTATGCTCAGTGTTGAGTCAGAAAAAGGCGCGATGTATTTTTCCGCCTCCGCTAAAGCTCTGGCGGACAAGCAAGCTAGTGGAATTGAAGAATGGGAGGAGAACGGAATAAAATATTGGGCGGGCGACGAAAAAGAAATTTTAGAAAAGTTTTGGAAAGCTATTGCTCATGCTAATAAAATTGTTACTTTCAATGGTCGTGGTTTTGACTGTCCTGTACTTATGCTTCGTTCAGCCATGCTCGGGGTAAAGCCTTCCAAAAATCTAATGACCTATCGTTATAGTACAGATTTTCATGTGGATTTACTGGATCAGCTTACTTTTTATAGTGCTATTCGTAAATTTAATTTAGATTTTTATTGTAAATCTTTTGGAATAAAATCCCCTAAGGCTGGTGGCGTGACTGGACATGATGTAGCGCCTTTGTTCAGGGCAGGTGAATATGAAAAGATTGCGCGCTATTGTGCAGGAGATTTGTCAGCTACGAGAGAGCTATACTTGCGATGGAGAGATTATATAAAAATGTGATATACTATAGATCTATGAATCATCCATACACACAACACACAATTGATATTTTTGAGCGCATGTATCAGAAATTACCACCCCTAGTACCAGATGCGGTCAAAAAAGAATTTGCTCACGCTTTAGAACATTTGCGTGATGATATTACTATTACCAGTGAGGACGTAGAGGATATTGTGATTTCTCTTGGTAAAAAAGTTTGGCCATATTGGCGTGCTTTTGGAGAATTTGTAGATATGCACCAAGGTAAGATGGGTGAAAAGTTTTTATTAGGAAAATTACCAATCGCTGTAAAAAATAAATATAAAGAATTTAAAGTTCTTGGTGGAACTTATTATGATTTACGATCTGGTTCTCCGATGAATTTTTTTGCTGACAAAGAAAGACATGTTTTAATGGTAGAAATTGTGGAGGTAGATATTCACGTAAGAAAACATGCTATACAATTGGTTTTGAGTACGGAGAGAAAAAAATATGAAGATTTGATTATAGATTTTGAAGAAGTTTTGGTTGGAATTGAAAAACGTTTAGAAACTCTTCGTACTATGGCAGAGGATGAAGAAGAGCATCCACGTCTGGCAGATGAGATTCGTGATCAAGTCAGGAGTTTTGAATTTGGTCTGTGTTTACTTGGACCAAATACTAAACATGAGCATGTGTCGGCTGCGGAAGATTTTTTTAAAGAAAGGAGAAAGGAAAAGAAGGTTCATAGATTTTAAATCAAGACAGCAATAATTTATGATAGATTTATCTAATAAATTTTTATTTGCAGGCCTTGATTTTTTAATTGATCAAAAAGGCAATTTAGTTTTCATAGAAGCCAATAGTGCCCCTGGTTTAATGTATCGTTATAATGAATTGTATGGAGAGTGTACTCCTCTTGTAAAGTTAACAGAAGCATTAGCTACTCAGCTAGTTAATAAAAAATTGATTTTGGTGTATTCCAAAAATTTCTTTGAAAGCAAACCCAATGTTCGTTTTAAATATGAAGAGTTATTGAAATTAACTGGTGGAAAGTGTCAGCTGTGTCTTTTGGACAAAGCAGACCTAAAAGACTTTTCTGATAAATTGTTTGATGAAAAAGGTAAAGAAATAAAAAGTGGTATAGTTTCAACTTCTTGGCTTTTTTTAAAGAAAGAATTAGGGAAAAATAATGCTTTTAGCATTGTTAATCCATACATCGTATCCAATTTAACAACTGATAAATTTAAGACTTCTCATATTTTGAAAAATTCTAAAAATTTTTATGTGCCGACTGTTTTTGAATTTAAAACTAAAGCAGAATTAGAAAAGATTGTTGCTAGAGAAAAATTTCTAACCGGATTTGTAATAAAACCAAACGGTGGTTATGGTGGAAAAAATATTTATTTTGTTGACAATTTAGAAGAAATTGAAGAAATTGATTTTTCTAAAGACGAATGGTTGGTTCAAGAAAAGATAGAAATAAATAAGGATAATGATAAATATTGGGATATCAGAGTCTTTGTAGTTGATGGTAAATACTGTGGGGCTCTAAAGAGAACTTCTCAGAATCAAGCAGTGAATGTCAGTTTGGGGGGTGAAGTAAAAAAAATTCCAAAAGATTTGGAAGAAAAATTAAAACTGGCTAGTGAAGAGTGTGTGTCAAAGATCAATAAAAATTTATTTAAAAAAGACGCATTTTAATGCGTCTTTTCTTTTTGATATTATTATTTGTTATTTTCTTTTTTTCTAATATATCTTTTGGCTTTTTGAACAGCGTACTTTATAATTTCTCCAGCAATGTCTCTGCCTGTAGCCTCAGTTATTCCCTCTAATCCTGGGTTAGCGTTTACTTCTAATACTACCGGTCCTTTATTTGTACGTAAAATATCCACGCCAGCAATATCAAGTCCACAAGCTTCAGTAGCAGCAAAGGCGATATCTTTTTCTTTTCTGCTCAATTCAGCCACACCTACTCTTCCCCCAAGATGAAAGTTTGATCTAAATTCACCTTTTTTAGTAGCAATTCTTTCCATTGCTCCTAAAATTCTTTTTCCTAGAATAAATACTCTAATATCTTTTCCTTTTGATTCTTTAACGTATTTTTGGATCATTAGAGGTGCTGGGTTACCTCCATCAACCAATAGTTCCACAATTGATTTTAAACCACGCTCGCTTTCTACAAGAGAAACACCATTACCGTGTGAGCCTGCAATTGTTTTAATTATAACAGGGAATTTGCCGATGTCTTTTGCTATTTCTTCTAAATGTTCGGCTGACCTAACAAAATATGTTTTTGGAATGGGTATATTTTTTTTTGCCAAAATTTGCATGGTGCGCATTTTGTTCTTTGCTCGTATCACACCTTTGTATTTGTTTAGCATCGGTATGTTGGAAAGACTAAATTGTTTAATTAGAGAGACTCTAAATTCTATATGTTCTCTCAAAAAGTTTGGTCTGTTGATAAGAACATTGATTTCAGGTTTTTTATTTTTTATGAGGACTTCTGTTGTTTTGTGAAATTTTAGTTGACAATCTGGAGCGTGAATAATTTCTATTTCATGACCTTGTTTTTCAGCAGCTTTTTTTAATAAGTCTAAATCAGTTTTTATCACTGGACTTGGTCTGCCAGGTTTATTAAATGTAAGTATATGTATTTTCATAAATTATTTTTCATCCAAGGCGGATTAGTAATTGTATATTACGTAGTTTGTTTAAAAATTTCCTTTAAAGTTGAAGTTAAACAATTAATTAGATAATCTCTTTTTTCTTTGTTTAGCCTGAAACGGTGACTAATCTCAAATTGGACGGCATAGTCGTCTCTGCCTTCATGTTTATGAAATTGGATAGCAGATTGTTTACTCCAGCCTGTGTGCCGTTTGCCAATAGTTACTCCCATGTTATATTTCTCTTTGAACAAAGGGCTTAGTAGTTGCTTCATTTTTTTGATCTGACTAATTTTTAAGGTAATTTTACCTTTATTTTTTTTTGCATTTAAAACCTTGGTGCCTAAAATACTGCCATTGCCAAAAGTTCTTTTGGCTCCAGCTCCGATATCAATAGCAGTGTCAGCTGAATCCATACCATGAATATAGATTGCTACTGCTTTTTCTTCGGGGCTGTATTTTCTGGCTTGATTAGAAAATTCTTTTATATCTTTAAAAAACAATTTCATATCTGGCTGCTTTGGTTTCCAGAGATACTTGTCATAAGAGTGTCCCCAGCACAAATCATTGAAATCTTCTCTTTTGTCTGGGTCGTCAGTAGAACTGCTGTTGCTAGGTTTTTTGTATACTTGATTTATTACTAGAAAACCATCTAGTTCCTCTGCCAATTTTTCTGCGACCAGACCTGTTTTTAAATCATCACCAGCGGCATGGGGAGCAATAATTATAAATTGACTTCGGCCTTCTTTTTTAAGACCATAAGATGTTTCTTCCATATGCCATTGATTTATTTTTGAGGCTGTTTGAAGAGTAAACCCAAACAAATACCCTGATATTTTTAGGAAGTTGCTATTATAATCCAAGTTGGAATAAAAATCAAGCCTTTAAGTTAGATTTTCTTAGGTTTAATTTTAGAGTATTTTTTGATGAGTTTGCTTACCTGGGTTTTGCTAAGAAGTCCGTTTTCTGCTCCGACCTCTTGAATTACTCCTCCAGCATTGGCTGTGCCCCATTGCATAGCTTCAGATATGTCTTTATTGTAGTGTAGGGCAGACAAGAAACCACTAGCAAAAGCATCTCCAGCCCCAGTCTTACCAACTGGTTGAATTGGATAGATTGGCATGAAGTATATTTCTTTTCCATTAGAAGCGTGGGAGCCGTTATTACCATCAGTAATTACCACTTGCTCTATGCCAAGATTGTGCAGGGCTTTGATAGTGGTTTTGATGGTACTTTTCTTTCCTACCATTGCTTTAGCTTCTTCTTTGTTTATAAAGATTAGATTGGCAAAAGGAATAATTTGTTTGAAATGATCGTATTTCTTTTTTAGTTGGTATGAACCAGGATTGATTGCTAGTTTAATATCTTTATTCTTTTTTAAGTAAACAATTAGATTTTTTTGAAGTTTTTCAAAGTTTTCTCCCATGGAACTATAATAAATCCACTCAGTTGCTGGTAATTTTGGTAAAGAATAATTTCTTTTTACATGGTGGGATAAAACTGTTCGTTCGCTGTGATAATTTAATACAACTGCAAAACGAGTTTCAGCATTGGGAACGGTTTTTACTAGGTCAGTGTTTACTTTGTGTTTTTCTAGTTGTTCTTTTATTATCATGCCATTGATATCATCACCTAGATCCGTGACAATAGAGGTATTTAACCCAAGTTTTCTACAGCCCACAGCTAGATTGGCTGCATTACCACCGACTGACTGACCAGTACTCCCAATAGGAATTTTGTCAGCATAATTAAGACAGAGTAAGCAATGTTGGCGCTTTAGATCACATTGTAATTGAGCTTCTTTTTCATCGATAACAATAAAATTATCTACTACAGAATCCCCGATAGTTATTAAGTTGAACATATACAGTTAAAAAGTTTATAAAGTTAAAAGTTTATAAAGTAGAAATTACTTTTTAATTATCCTTTTTCCTTCACGAATAAGTTGTTTTAGATGATATTTATCTTCTTTGTGAATACCAAGCAAGATTTCAATAAATTCAGTTAATCCTGCCAAAGCTAGACCTGCCATGGCAATAGTAAAGAGTAAGTTCCCAATAAAAATAGCATAGATCATTAAAGAAAAGGCCCCAAGCATAATAATAATATCCTGGCGTCGTTCAGTTTCCAAAAAAACTGCATAGACTAGTAAAATAGCTCCTAAAATTGCCACTATATAAATAAGGGTTTCACTAGTAGAGCTAGGTAGTTGTGGTAAGAAATTTTCTAACATATTATCATGGTTAAATATGAGAGTAGTATAGCATTTATTTTGGTAATAAAAAACTACCCCATTCTCCCATTTAATTATTGAATATTTTCAATAGTTAAATGGCGGGGGTAGTTTTTATCTACCAAATCGCCAGTCGATCAGCTGGTCTCGAACCCGAGAGCTTCGAGAAGGTGTGGCACATCTTTTCCCGCCTCCCTCTTGTGCACAGTTTGCAGCTGTCGGTGGGCGTGGTCGGGAGGAAAGATGGCGTAGAGGACGGCATTGCCATCTGCGAAATCTGGAGCCATGTGGATGGTATATCCGATCTCTAGCGTGCGATCGATGTCGGGATCGATGATGATCCCGTCGACCTTGAGATCCTTAGGCATCTCGTAAGGGTTGACGTGGACAACTTCGTGTCCGGCTTTTTCTAGGTAAAACTGGAGGTTTTCGAAGATACCCAGAGTTTCGGTGAAAATTCCTATTCTCATAATCCCTCTTTCCCATCTTGGGTTTGGTAGCTAGTTGCTAAATCAAAGTTATCATATTTTAATAGAAAAGTCAATAATAAAAAGAGACGCGCCTTCTTCATTTATAAAACCCACCTATTAGGTGGGTTTTGTGTTTAAGTGTTTGGGTGGTAAAGTGGTTAGGTGTTTATTCCTCTTTCCATCTATTTATATATTCAATTGCTCCCATAGCAGCTGTGACTCCGTGACCGGCAGCAATAGCGATTTGTTTGTAGGGGACATTTGTTACATCACCAGCAGCAAATACACCGGGGCAATCAGTATTACATTTAATATCTACCTCAACTTCTCCCATAGGATTTTTCTTTGAGCATTTTACAAAATCAGAATTTGGAATCATACCAATATGAATCATGACACCATCTACTTCGATTTGTTTTTCCACCTTCGCTAAAGCTTCGGCGGACAAGTCTTCTCCACTGTTTTTATTTTTATATTTTAGACCTGTGACCATTTCTTCCCCTAGTATTTCCGTAGTATCAGCTTCGTAAATAATTTCCACATTATCAAGCTCCTTTACTTTGTCAACTAAAATTCTTTCACCCTTTGGAAAGCCTCCGCTATTTTCTTCTGTGTCTGGGTAGCGAGTAAGTAGATAGACTTTTTCAGAAATACGACTCATCATCAGGACTGATTCTAGGGCAGAGTTTCCAGCCCCAATAGTTGTGGTTGTTTTTCCTTTGAAAAGAGGTCCGTCGCAAGTGGTGCAATATGTAATACCTTTACCATAATATTTTTCATCGCCGGGTACTGGTAATCTTCTAGGGTGAATGCCAGAGGCGATAATAACAGCCTTTGTTTCGTATGTTTTTTCTTCTCCTGCAGAATTTTTGGCTGTTACAATGTGATAGTTTTTTTCTTGTTTTATATCAGTCACTTCAAAACCTTCATCAATTTGATCGTGGATTGTTTTTACATGTTCACGAAAGTTTTTTGCCAGCTCAAAACCAGTGGTAGTGATGGTCCCTGGCCAATTGCCAACTTTGCCAGATAGGGCGACTTCACCACCAACATCTTTTGAGATTATTACAAAGTCCAAATTGTTTCTACCTGCATAAATTGCGGCGGCAGATCCTGCTGCTGCTGCTCCAATGATCACTAAGTCTTTCATAATTATTATGTTCTAAATGTTAAAAATGTTGTATCACTTCGTTTGTTCAAATTGAACATTTACAACAAACGTAGTGATATAACAATAGAACAATTTTATTAGTTAGTCAATGTGTTTATAACCTCATTCATTTTAGCTACACTCTTGGCTGGATTGTCTCCACCAAAGACTGCGCTACCAGGACAAATGGCTTTTACTTCAGTCTGAATAATGTCTGGTAGGGTTTCTAAATTTACAGCGCCGTCTATCTCTGTAAAAATATGAGAGTATTTAGAATTGAATCTAATAATACTTTCTAGTACTTCTGGAATTAAACCTTGACCCTGGAAACCTGGGACCACACCCATAAACATGACACTGTCTAAGTCTGATAAGTATGGTTCAATCAGTTTAAAATCTGTACCTGGGTTCAAAACTACACCAATTTCCCAATTATACTTTTTTAATTGTTCTAGAGTGCCGGCAAAATCATCTACTGCTTCGTAATGAAACAAAATACGCTTGACCACTTCTGTGGCAGTCCAACGTTCCACTTCTTTTAGAGGATCCCCCACCATTAGATGTAGCTCTACATCAATATTGGTGTATTCTTCTACTACATCGGGATCTGCCCAGGTGGTGTTTGGTACAAATTTACCATCAGCAATATCGAGCTGTATCATTTCAACTGCGGTTTGTACTCCGGTGATTTGTTTTATAAATTCTTCTTTGGATTGTACTAGTACAGAAGGAATAATAATCATATGTTGTAATTGTTGAAGATGTTGTAAATGTTCAATTTGAACAAGCGAAGCGATAGAACATTTACAACAATTATATTTTATTCTTCTAGTTTTTTAATTTTTTCAATTCGTCTTGCATACTTTCCCCCGAGAAAAGAATCTCTTTTCTCCAGCCAGCGTTTTACAATAGCCATGGCATGGTCTTCGGTCAAGACTCCACCAGCCAGACACAGTCCGTTGGCATTATTATGTTCGCGGGCAGACTCAGCTGCTTTTAGATTATAACCAAAAGCTGCCTGCATACCTTTTACTTTATTTGCAACAATACAGGCTCCGATACCCGAACCACAGAGTAGTATGGCTTCACCTTTGTTTTCAACGGCTTTCTGGGCTGCAGGGACAATATAATCTGGGAAATCATCTTCAGCATCATATTCACTTGGCCCCATATCTTCTACTTTTATTTCCAGTTCGTTTTCCAAGAATCTAACAAGTCTCTTTTTCATTTTGTAACCGGCATGATCAGAGGCTATGTATAAGGGGTAATCTATTTTCATATTTTTTTTGTTAAATATAGGGCAATTATAACATTAGACTTACACCTTGACAATGATTGGATACTTTGTTATACTGACTGCGCTTTATTAAATCTCCCTAAATTAGCGGAGAAATAGACTACCCTAGGAGCATACTTGGGGTTAGCCTAGTAACTATATTCGTATGCTAGACAAAAATAAGAAAAAGAGAGTGATAAAGAAGTTTCAGACTCATGAGGGTGATACTGGTTCTTCAGAAGTGCAAATTGCTATTCTGACAGCTGAAATTGACGAGTTGGTAGAGCATCTAAAAGCTCACCACAAAGACCATTCTTCTCGTAGAGGTTTACTTCGCAAAGTTGGTGAAAGACGTAGATTGTTACGTTACTTGCAAAAAGAAAACCTAAAATCTTGGGAAGATCTTGTAAAGAAATTAAAATTAAAACAAGCTAAGACCTTGTTAAAACCAGTTGCCGAAGATAGTGTTAAAACAGATGGTGTTTCAGAAAAAAACAAATAAAAATCCTCTAAAACACCCCGAGCAACGCGTTGGGGTGTTTATTGATGTACAGAATATGTATTATTCTGCCAAGAACCTTTATAACAAAAAGGTTAATTTTGGTAATATCGTGACAGAGGCTGTGGCTGGTAGAAAGTTAATTCGTTCTATTGCCTATGTAGTAAGAACCGAATCAAAAGAAGAACAACCATTTTTTGATGCTCTGTATAATCTTGGTATTGAAACCAAAGAAAAGGATTTGCAGATTTTTGCCGATGGTATGAAAAAAGCTGATTGGGATGTGGGTTTGGCAGTAGATGCTATTCGATTGGCATCAAGTTTGGATGCAGTTGTGATTGTTTCTGGAGATGGAGACTATATTCCACTAGTTGAATATTTACAAAGTACTGGAAAGCAGGTAGAAGCTCTAGCGTTTGGTGAAACATCCTCAAGTAAGTTGATTGGGCATGTAGATGATTTTATTGATTTGGGTCAGGATTTGGAAAAGTATTTGATTACACCACAAAAAAGTGGAGTAGTAAAAACTCAACCAAAGCCAGCACCTAGTAGAAGTAATGTAAAACCAGTAAGAACAATTAAAAATAATACAAAACCAAATAGTTATTCTAGATTGAGTGCAGATGCTATGGTTGCTGCAAATGTAAAACCAGTAGCAAAAATTCCTGCAAAGAAAAAAGGATATTTTGGAAGAAATAAAAAAGTTTAATAAAAATTTATTAACATAATGAATTTGGTCTGGAGACATCTAGGTCCTTTCCTCAAGCAAGGAATAAGGGATCTATAGCTTTCAGATCATTTTCTAGAAAGGATCCAAATATGGATACTAAAAAATGGTCCACCCAATGGGGAGGACGAGAGCTTACTATAGAAGTAGGCAAATTTGTGCCACAGGCACAAGGTTCTTGTACAGTACAATATGGTGATACAGTTATTTTGGCAACCGCCATAAAGTCTAGTCAAGTTCGTGAGGGAATAGATTACTTTCCTCTCATGGTAGAGTTTGCAGAAAAACTTTACGCTGCTGGTAAAATAAAAGGTTCACGTTTTATGAAACGTGAAGGACGTCCAAGTGATGAAGCAGTTCTAACTGGTCGTATGGTAGATAGAGCTATTCGTCCTTTGTTTGACGAGCGTGTAAGAAATGATATTCAGGTTGTTTTGACAGCTTTGAGCGTAGACGGCGAAAATGATGCAGCTATTACAGCTCTTATTGCTGCTTCTACTGCTTTGGCTATTTCATCTATTGCTTGGAATGGTCCACTTGCTGGAGCCAGAGTTGGTTTAGATGAAAATGGTGAATTCAAATTAAATATTAGTGTTGAAGAAGCAAAGACAGGTAAACTTGATTTAGTGGTAGCTGGTGATGAAAAAAAGCTTATCATGACAGAAGCTGGTGCTAGTGAAGTTGACGAAGATACAATGTTCAAAGCTTTAAAATGGGGTGGAGAACAATTAGCCCCTGCTTTAGATCTTATCAAAAAAGTACAAGCAGAAGTTGGTAAAGAAAAAGAAACTGTACCAGAACTTGCTGACGACGTTGCTCAAGTTGGTGATAATCGTGAACAAGAAGTTCGTAATTTTTGTGAGAAATTTGTAGCAGACCAAGCTGAGACTATGATTTTTAACTCTCCAAAAATTACCAAAGAAGAACGTACAGGAATGGTTAGTGAAATTAAAGAAAAATTAGTAGAGTCATTAAATGCAAAAGAATATACTGCTGACGAACAAGGTGCTGGGCTTAAAAATATTAAGCTTTATGTATCAAATGAAATTAGCAAAAGAATTCTAGAAAAAGATCAACGTCTTGATGGTAGAAAGCTTACTGAGATTCGCGATCTAAGTTCCGAAGTGGATTTATTGCCACGTGTACATGGTTCTGGATTTTTCAAACGTGGTGATACTCATGTATTATCAATTGTGACTCTTGGTGCTCCAGGAGATGTACAGACTATGGATACTATGGAAGAAGATGGAACAAAGCGTTATATGCATCACTATAGTGATGGTCCATATACCTATGGTGAAACTGGATTTATGCGTGGACCTGGTCGTCGTGCTATTGGGCATGGTGCCTTAGCAGAACGTGCTCTTGAATCAGTGTTGCCATCAGCAGAAGATTTTCCATATGCAATTCGAGTTGTGTCTGAAGTATTTAGCTCAAACGGCTCATCTTCAATGGCATCTACTTGTGGTTCAACCCTGTCTCTTATGGCAGCGGGTGTACCTATTACAAAACCAGTAGCTGGTATGGCTATGGGTTTGTCTTCAAAATCTGATGAAAATGGAAATATTACAGAATGGAAAGTTCTTACAGATTTGCAAGATGTGGAAGACGGTCCCGGTGGAATGGATTTCAAGATCACAGGAACCAAAGATGGTATTACTGCTATGCAGATGGATACCAAGACTCAAGGTTTGCCATGGGATCTTGTAGAAGTTACTTTAAAACAATCAAAAGAAGCTCGTGCAGAAATTTTGGGAGTAATGACTACTGCTATTCCAGAACCAAAAGCTGAGCTATCTCCTTATGCTCCACGTATTGAGACTATCAAGATTGATCCTGAAAAGATTGGGGACGTTATTGGACCTGGTGGAAAAGTTATCAAAAAGATTACTGAGGAAACTGGTGTTACAATTGACATTGAACAAGATGGTCGTGTCATGATTACTTCAAACGATGGTGAAGCTATGGAAAAAGCTAGAAATATCATTCTTGAACTTACCAAAGATATTGAAGCCGGGGAAATTTATGAAGGTAAAGTCGTTCGTATAGAAGATTTTGGTGCTTTTGTAAATTTAATCCCAGGTAAAGATGGTTTGGTTCATGTTAGTGAAATTTCTTATGAAAGAGTAAACAAACCTGGTGATGTTTTAAAGCTGGGCGAAGTTGTAAAAGTAAAAGTAAAAGAAATTGATGCTATGGGAAGAGTAAATCTTTCTATGAAAGCATTGTTATCAAAACCAGAGGGTTTTGTAGAGAGACCTCCACAATCTCGTGGTCCTAGACCTGGTGGTAGTGGAAGACCTTCTCATGGTGGCGGTGGTGGATACAATAAAGGTCCTCGTCGTGATAATGATCGTGGTCCTCGTCCAGCTTACAAACCTCAGGGAGATAGACCGACACCTGCTCCAGCTGCTAAACCAGCAGAAGAAGCTTCATCCTCCGCTAAAGCTACGGACGACAAGCCAAAGAAAAAGTTTGGTTTATTTGGAAAAAAGAAAGACTAAACTGAGCATACAAAATAGATAATAAAACACACTCTGTAAAAGAGTGTGTTTTTTATTTTTTCTTGACCAATTTTATTTTTTCCTGTATCTTTTGTACAAGTTCAACGATTGAAGGGAGAAATCCTCATGCAGAAGTTTACGATTGCTCTGGTCTTGGTCTTGATGCTGACTTTCACCGCCAGTTCGGTGGAGGCAAGACCGCGGTCTGAGGTAGCTGACTCAGGCGCCGACGTTCGCGGCGGCATCCAACTCTCCTTCGACGGAGATCTTTTGTTTTGGGAGGTCATGGCCGAGATCCTCATCAGCCCGCGTTGGCAAACCCGCATTGGGGTTGTTGCTGGCGGAGTTGACCCTTTCGACCACCCCGACGAGTACTGGGTGATCAACGGAGCTTCCGCCAGCACATCCTACGTGCTCGGCTGGAAGAAGGTTCGATTTTTGTTCGGCTGGGGTGCTCGCGCCATGGTCGACAGAGAACAGTGGAAGCTGCAGGGCTACGGTGAAATCGGGCTGGCGGTCTGGCTGAGGCCGATTCGTCTCAGCCTCTTCGGGGACTTCGGGGTCGAGGGTAACCAAGGTTCCCGGTCGCGTCCCAAGTGGAAGGCCGAGTTCATGTATCTGGCAGGTGTCGGTCTTTCTATAGATCTGTAGGTGAAGTGTATTTTTTTGTATGCACTCATTTTGTTGAATTTGTTCTTTTTGGGGAGGGGCCCCGCGAATCCTTATGATTCGCGGACGCTCACCTTAGTTTATTAGTTATAATAGATTGAGGTGAGTCCTATTAAATAGCCTTCGGCTAAATTCATAAATGAATTTATTTAACAGGATAAATTGACAAAATAAATTATTTATGGTTTAATATGTCCGTTCTTTACATGCTGGTGTGGTGAAATTGGTATACACGCTTGCCTTAGGAGCAGGTGCCTTCGGGCGTGAGAGTTCGAGTCTCTCCACCAGCACAAAAAAACACTCTATAATTTATAGAGTGTTTTTGATTTTGTAAATTTATTTATAAATAATAATTGCCCCAATAGTACGGGTGAAGTTCATCTAGGGTAATAGCTTTCCATTTTGTATAGTCGTTATCTTCTGGGACAGCGACACTAACATCCATACCCCAAAAAGCCAAACGTTCCTGGCATATACCACAAGGCGGTGTGATTACAGGTTTTTTTCCGGTATCCCTATTAAGACATACTGTTGCTGTTATTTTTTCATTTAGTTTGTGAGCTTCGCAAATTGAGCCTGTTTCATGACAGAGTCCTGCTCCTTCATTGGGGCACTCAGCATATGTGCTTAGTAAAATTTTTCCAGTATCTGTGTACATGGCAACGACACCACCTTCTGTTTCATTTGGAAATCTTTTATTTAGAAAATCTAGTGCCGCGTCTACTAATTTTTGATCAACTTTCATATTAATAATTTAGGTATTTTATAATATAATGGTAAACACTATTTTTTAGTTGCTCATTTCGTCTGAGGTTTCACCATCTAATTCTGGGTTTGCAATTGATTCCAATATTTCTAGAGGGATATCAATATTTTTATTTCTAAAATTAAAATGCAATGTTTTGTCATCTTTGGAATCTGTATACAAATTGAAAGAATCAAGATAATTAATAATTTTTATTGCGTTTGATTCTTTCTGCCAATCTTTTGGTAGGAGTTCTATACCCATTTTTTGTTCCAGTGTTAGTAAAAAAGAAATCATAACAGGGTAGTGTGAAAACGCATCAATTTCTTTGCTTCCACCTTTTTCTTTTTGTCCGTTTATTTTTTCGAGCAACCAAGTTGTAAAGTCTTTGACAACTTCTTGTCCTGTTTTTACGTCTGGTAAAGGTCTTTCTTTCAAGCTCATCCAAGGTGTTATCCATCTTCCACCTACACCTCCCCATTCTTCTATCAATTCTTTATGGTGTGCTACCATACCTTCACTAAGTCTTTCTTCTTCTTTAACAGATGTTACTGTTCTATCACTATACTCATCAGATATCATTGCAGTTTGTGTTGTTCTGTCAATTGGAGAATGTTCTATCTCAACCTCTCTGGCTTCTGGTAAATTAGGGGCAACACCCCTATAGGCATGTTCAAAGAAATTTGCACTATCTGTTTTTCCCCGTTCTGAAAGACCACCTGCTAGAGAGCCTTTTTCGCCATGACGATGAATAATTATAGAGAGAGAATAGTCTAGACCTTCCTTGCTTTCTCTAGAATTTTCAGGTGAATATTTATCTCTCATATTATATTTTTTTTATATCAACATTAACAAAACTATAAGGAATATTTTGTTCTTTTAGAATTTTCTTTATATTTTCTTGTTCTTTACTATACATCTCTGTCAGTGTTTTGCAATTTTTTTGTGCAAGTCTTTTTTGTAGATGAATTCTCCAGATTGGGTCAATTCGTTCTGTGTGAATAGAACGTTCTTCAATTAGACTCTCATCAAGTATTGGTACAAAGATATAAGGAGACATTGTCTTTAGTCGTTCTATAATATTGTTATACCTCTCCTTTAAATCATTGTCTGATATGTTCGAAAGAAGTAGGCATGAGATGTGGAATCTATTTAAAATAAAAACGGCGTCGGGATTTTCAGATAGTACTGTTTGGCAATAAGACAAAAAATTTTCATAAAAAGTTATTCTCATTTCGTTGATATTGTCTATCCAGATATGTCTCCAACTAAAAAGTAATTCTTCTTCGGAGAAATCATATATTAGTTTATCAGACAGTTTCTCTTTTAATTCCCTATGTAATGTGTTTTTACCAGAGCCAGCAATTCCCTCAATAATAAATATTCTTGTACTTTTTTCAATTTGCATATTATGTAATTATGGTATAACCTAATCAATATATTTAGTATATATATTTATTTTTCAAAAAGCAAACAAAAGTATGAACAACAAACAAGCCAAAATATTTGCAGCTGAGCTGGGGGCAGAAATGCCAGAGCTTGATTTGCATGGTTTGTATCCGACAGAAGCTTTAGAAAAACTAGAGCTTTTTTTGTTTGATAATAGAGACGAACAGATGTGTCGAGTTATCTATGGTGGTGGTACAGGGAAGCTAAGAGAAGTTGTTTTGGTTGATTTAAAAAAACATCCTCTGGTGGAAGATGTAATAGATAGCGGTGGGAGCGTTGTTGTTATTTTTTAGAAGATACAAGTTACAAGAAACAAACAAATTCTAATATTCAAATTATAAATATATTTGAAGTTTATAATTTATTAATTATTTGTATCTTGTTTTCTTGTATCTTGAGGAGTAGATCATTAGTAATGATATTGCTTTCCCTTTATAATTGTAAAAGCGCGGTAGATTTGTTCGAGCAAAATTGTCCTGACCATCTGGTGTGGAAAAGTTAAATTTGAAAGTGACAGTTGCAAGTCAGCTAGCTTTACAATTGATTTGTCTAGACCAAGCGGTCCTCCAATGACAAAAATAATATGACTAATTTGGTTGTTTGTTAGGTTGACCAAATGCTTGGCAAAGTTTGTAGAAGAAAATTGTTTACCAGTTCCATTCAAGGCTACTATATAGCCTTCTTTTTTTTCTAAAACTTTTTTTATTTTCTCAGCTTCTTTTTCTTTTATAATTTCAACATTACTTTTTTTATCAAAAGCCTCTTCTTTCAATTCTTTGAATTCTAGCTGGATGTCAGAGCTGAGGCGTTTTATATATTCTGCCTCGGCTTCGGCCCAGTATCTTTCTTTTAATTTTCCAACGGTTAGTATTGTTATTTTCAGCATAAAATGTGTTTATCAGTTTGTATTTTTGTATCTTTTGTATTTAGTATTTCTATTGTACTCTTGTTTTACAAGCTTTGTAAAATGAGCTACAATATTAACCTATGAAAAGAGGTTTTTTATTACTAATCTTAGTAGCCATACTAGTCGGAGCCGGCTGGTTTTTTAGTGGTAGTGATTTGGTGGGTAGTGAGGATAATAAAAAGATAGAAGAACCACAAGGTCCACAATATAAAATAACAAAATATGAAATTGGAGAGGAAGATACTTTTGCAGTGGTAATGGAAAAGTTGGGTTTTGATTATATTGAGACCATGGATATTTTGAATTCAGCTTCGTCTACTTATGATTTTACCAGTGTACGGATTGGTCAGCCTTTGCGAATTTATCGTGATGATCTAGACCAGTTTGTAAAACTAGAATATGAACCAAACAAAGAAGAAATTGCTGTAGTTAGTTTTGTCAGCAGTACCTACCAAGCAGAGATGGTAGATATAGAATATGATATAACGACAGATGTGGCTGGCGGAATTATAGAAGAGTCTTTGTGGTTAGCCGGTCTAGACGCTGGTATGGAAGATGCTTTGATAATTAAGTTTGCAGATGTATTTGCTTGGACGGTTGACTTTGCCGTGGAAGTACAAAAAGATGATAGTTTTAAAGTTCTTTTTGAAAAAAGATATCGTGATGGAGAATATATCGGTGTTGGAAAAGTATTGGCTGGGCAGTTTGTAAACTCAGGAGAAGAATCTAGAGGTTATCTTTTTGAAGATGTAGATGGCAAACCAGCTTACTATAGTGAAAAGGGCGAGGCCATGATAAAACAATTTCTAAAAGCCCCTCTGAAATATAAATATATTTCTTCTGGTTATACCTATGCTCGTTTTCACCCTGTGACTCATAGAAATACTCCTCATTTGGCAATTGACTATGCAGCTTCCATCGGTACTCCTGTCATGGCTGTAGGAGACGGTACAGTCACTTCTGCGGGCTGGAATGGTGGTTTTGGTAACTATATAGATATTCATCACAACAGCACTTATTCTACGCAATATGCTCATCTCTCGGCTTATGCCAGGGGCATAACGCGTGGAGCCAAAGTGACCCAGGGCCAAGTGATTGGCTATGTGGGTTCTACTGGTTGGTCCACTGGTCCGCATCTTCATTACCAGATTAAAAAATTTGGTAGTCTAGTAAATCCTATGACTATAGAGCTCCCACCAGGTGAACCAGTAGCCGAAGAAAAACAAGCAGAATTTGAAAGTACAAAAAACAAGTTTGATAATATGATGGGGTTTTAGAATATTTTAAGATTAAAAAAATCACCTAGAAATAGGTGTTTTTTTGTTTGACTAATCTGAACAAAATCCGTACCCACAAGCTATCCACACCCCATAACTTGACAGTGTTATATATATAGGGTAAAATGGCGAAGCGTTCAATAAAGAGAGCGCCCACGTCCCAACATGTTTGGACCTCTGGGTATATCAAATTAGATAAGCAAAATTCATGTTTACATCTAAAAAATTATACTCACATAATCCAAGCGAATAGGGAAGACAATCTAATTGTCTGACTGACTGCTTGATGGCAGTCTTTTTTTAACCTAAAAATCAAATTACAAATTACAAATTTTTTACACGAATCTGCACGAATAAAAATTCATGTGAATCGGTGTGGAAGAATTGAAAACTAGAACGAGAGAAATTGGTTCATTACAATTTACCATGTAATATATATGCATTTAAAAAGCACAATTTTGTGTTTTCGTAGTACGCAATTCAAGAGCACACGGTGGATGCCTAGACACTTTTAGACGATGAAGGACGTTGCAAGGTGCGATAAGCTTCGGGGAGGTCCTAAGCAACCTTTGATCCGAAGATTTCCGAATGGGGGAACCCAATTCGAGTAATGTCGAGTTATCATATACCCAATACATAAGTATATGAAGAAGACCCGGTGAAGTGAAACATCTCAGTAACCGGAGGAAAATAAAGAAACAAACACTGTTTTTTTCACTACTCTTTACTAGTCTTGTACTAGTATCGAGTAGTGATAATTAACAGTTTCGATTCCCTTAGTAGTGGCGAGCGAACGGGGAAATAGCCCAAACCTATGCTGTGTTGGAAGGTGGATGAATTTGTCTTCGGACTTTTTTTGACGCTGACCTTAAAGGACAGGCCCTTGCAGTATAGGGGTTGTAGGATATAGACTTCAGTGACCTGTAAAGCTGGATCTATGTATATTTTATAGTTGAAAATTCCTGGAAAGGAATACCGTAGAAGGTGATAGTCCTGTAAGCGAAATATAATATATATAGGTTGTTTGTATTCCTGAGTATGGCGGGACACGTGAAATCCCGTTGGAATCTGTCGCGACTATGCGATAAGGCTAAATACT
>CAZRUM010000015.1:0-20122 GCA_964603435.1 uncultured Gammaproteobacteria bacterium
TGGTAATTATGGCTTATAGGTACTAGACCTATAGCTCAATATAGTTTATCAGTATTAATAAAAAAAGGCAACCGTAAGATTATATCTTGGGATTTTTGTATCTGAGCGTAGTTTTACTGTATAATACCTGCATATGAAATTAGAATCACAACAATATTTATTAAAACTTGCTCGGCAAACTTTGGAGCATTATTTTCAGACAGGAAAGAAGTTGGTGGTAGATGATGCTAAACTAGATAAAGAGCTAAAAGAGCCTCGTGGTACTTTTGTGACCCTACATACCAAGACAGGGGAGTTGCGTGGCTGTATCGGCCATATAGAGCCTATGCAGGCGGTTTATTTGGATGTTATAGACAATGCTTTGTCAGCTGGTTTGGAAGATAGTAGGTTTTCACCTTTGCAAGAGGCAGAATTAGCTGATTTAAATATTGATATTTCTATTCTAACTATTCCATACAGACTTAAATATTCCATGGTAAAAAAACTTCTAGCAAGTTTAAGACCAAATATAGATGGGGTTATTATAAAAAAAGGTGCTAAATCAGCCACTTATCTGCCACAAGTTTGGGAAGATATAACTAACAAAGAAGAGTTTTTGACTTCGCTTTGTCTCAAGGCTGGTTTGCGTCCAGATGAATGGAAAACAGGTGAAGTGAAAGTGTATTTGTATCAAGCAGAAGTGTTTCATGAACACAAAACATAAAACACACATCACATACCACAAAACATATGACTTCTCGTTATTTTTGTGATATAATTGTTTTGTGTTATATGACACATGATTAATGTTTTGTGTTTTTATGCCTATAGAAAGTCTAAAAGCAAAAAGTGATCAAGCTAAACCAATTTCTGATTCGGTTTGTTATTTTGGTCAGACAAATTATCGTGGGCAGATGAGAAAGTTTGGTATCAAGCTAGATGATCGTCGTCGTCATATGTATGTGATAGGAAAAACTGGTATGGGAAAGACCACGATGATGGAAAACATGGTTTTGCATGATATTTATTCTGGTCATGGTGTCGGAGTGGTAGATCCTCACGGGGATTTTGCTGAAAAAATAATTGACTACATTCCCTCAAGTCGTATTAATGACGTGGTTTATTTCAATCCATCTGATCTTGATCATCCAATTGGTTTCAATATTTTGGAAGTAGAAAATGAAGAACAAAAACATTTGGTCGCGTCTGGATTGATGGCGACTTTCAAAAAAATCTGGCCTGATGTGTGGTCTTCTAGAATGGAATATATTTTAAACAATACACTCTTAGCTTTGCTTGATTATCCTGGCAGTACTTTGCTCGGTATCAATCGTCTATTGGCTGATAAGGCTTATCGTAAGAAAGTAATTTCAAAATTGAAAGATCCTGTTATCAAAGCTTTTTGGCAGACAGAGTTTGCCAGCTATAATGAACGTTATGCTCAAGAAGCAGTAGCTCCGATTCAAAATAAGATTGGTCAATTTTTGTCGGCTTCGGTTATTCGTAATATGGTGGCTCAAGTCAAATCAACTGTCAATATACGCGATTTGATGGATAATAAAAAGATTTTAATCATGAATCTTTCCAAAGGTAGAATCGGAGAAGATAATAGTCGTTTGCTTGGTGGCATGCTTATTACTGAGATTCAGCTAGCCGCTATGGCTAGAGTTGATATGCCAGAGGAAGAACGTGAGGATTTCTTTTTGTATGTAGATGAATTTCAAAATTTTGCTACGCCATCTTTTGCTAATATTTTATCAGAAGCCCGTAAATACCGTCTTAGTCTTATTATGGCACATCAATATGTGGCTCAGCTTGACGAAATTGTGGCTGATGCTGTCTTTGGTAATGTGGGTACAATTACCACTTTTAGAGTCGGTGGGGCTGATGCTGAAATGCTTGAAAAAGAATTTGATCCAGTATTTTTGATGAATGATATTGTCAATTTGCCCAAGTTTCAAATATTTCTAAAATTGATGATAGATGGGGTTGCTTCACATCCTTTTTCAGCCATGACTATGTCACCGATTGGAAAATCAACTGGCAGTGCCGAAAGAGTTATAAAAGTATCTCGTGAGCGTTATGGTAAACCACGTGATATTATTGAAGAAAAGATTATTCGTTGGAGCGGTATGGGTGCACTAGAAGATGATGGGGAAGACGAGGGTGCTGGGGTTTCAATTAAAATAGAAAAAAAAGATGAAAAAAAATCAAGTAAACCTTCTGGTGAAAAAAAATTAGACAGAGATAAAACAGAAATTAAAGATGAACCGGAAGAGGAAGTCGAGACTATATCTTTGAAAGATTTAAAACCTAAGGAGAGTAAAGGGGAGAATCGTACAACACAAAATTTAACTAGTGAGGTCGTGAAGAAAGAAGAATCTAAGATAAGTAGTCAGCCTAAAATTGAAGATAAAAAAATTATTTCGACTCCTACCCCTACTCGTTTTCAACTAAAGGAGGAAAGACCAAAAGAAGAGACTAAAACCATATCTTTCAAAGACCTAAAACCTAGAGAAAGTAATGATCAAAATAGAAAGACACAAAATTTGAGTAGAGGAATTATAAATAATAAAGAAAAAGAATCTTTATCTTTCTCTGATGATCTTGCTCAGAATAAAAAAGGAGAAATTCGTGATTATTTTGAAAAGAATGCAAACTATATTATTAGACATGGTGAGGGTGATCATAAATATGCATTTTTAACGGAAAATAAACCAAAGGATATTGTTCCCGATGACAAGGGTAGAGTAAAGGGTTCAACATACAAAAAGAATGACATGGATATTTACGATGTCAAAGTTGATATGTACGAACCAGTTGATGGAGAAGATGTTTTTGGTAAAAATAGAGCTCCGGATGTCTGGGTTGGTACTATTGATGAGATTTTATCTCAGGTTCAGGCTATCAAATCTGGCAAGGGTGGTGGTTCTAAATTTTTGGGTATAGAAGATAAGACTGATAACAAAAATATTTTACAAGAGAAAATACAAGGTACTGGTTTGGAGATATTGACTGTGGTAAAAAAGAGAAAGAGAAAGAGAAAGAAGAAAACAAAAGCGCAGGTCAATAATGATTTAGAACCGCAGGTAAATGTAGATGGTAAACTTTTGCAAAATACCAAGACAGATAACATTCCATTACAAAAAATCAAAGAGGACCAAGTAATTAAGTTTGATAACGGTGTTGTGATAGGTGATGATAAAAGTAAAAAACCGGCTGTCAAAAATGACCCTTGGGATGATGATTATCGGAAGAATGTCTAATCGCCAGAGTCTCTATATTTTAAATTCCTCACCTTACAAAGGAGGGGATTTTTTTATTGACATTTTGGCTAAAAATAGGGTAATATAGTTATATGCAAATTATTAATCAAGACATTTTAAAAGGCTTGAATAAGCCAAAATCAGACAGTCATAAAGGACAAAATGGTCGTATTTTAGTTATCGCTGGTTCTGATAGATATCATGGTGCTCTTATTATGGCTGTTAAGTCAGCTTCAAGGGTTGTGGATATGGTGTATGTGCACTCGGTAGATTCAAATTTGAAATTAATTGATAAGTTGAAAAGCGAGATGGCCACTTTCATTTGTATAAAAGATAGCGATTTGTGGAATACGGTTGAAATGGTTGATTCTGTTTTGATAGGGCCTGGCTTGGAAGAAAATAGAAAGAATAAGAAGATAGTGGAAAAATTACTAAAAAAATATCCAGAAAAGAAAGTAATAGTTGACGCCACAGCTTTGTGGCACGTTGATCCATATTTATTGCATTCTAATTGTGTGGTGACACCACACTCTCGTGAATTTAAACAAGTTTTTGACTGTGAACCAACAGAAGACAATGTTAAAAAAATGGCCAAATATTTTCAATGTACTATCGTCTTTACTGGTGCGACTGATATCATTAGTGCTGGTCAGGAAGTTTGGTTAAATAAAATTGGTAACGAAGGCATGACCAAAGGTGGAACGGGAGATGTTTTGTCCGGTCTTATTACGGCTTTATCGGTAAATAATGATTTGTTGTTGTCAGCGCAAGCTGGGGTTTATTTAAACGGTCTAGCAGGGGACAGACTAAAAGAAAAAGTCGGAACTTTTTTTAATGCTGAGGATTTGATTGAAGAGTTAGGGGTGGTTTGGAAAAATGTGTTATAATTAAATTAATATAGTTAATTTTTATTATACAATTTAGACCTATCGCTACACTTAAAAAATAAATTTATGGGTGATTTAAAACCAATGCATCGTGGTGATATAGAACAACAATTGAATGTACATAGAAAAGGTATTGAAGCTGGACAAGATAAAGGTCCTGTTGGTATTGTGTCAGATGATATTTTTAATTTTTTATCAAGTAGAGAAAAGGTTGTTAGTTATAATCCAAAAGAACTTTTGGTACTGACCAAGAAACTTCGAGAATTAGATATCAAATTAGAAAATTTAGTAGAAGGTAAACTCCTACATCAAGGAGATGTAGATGAATTTTTGAAATATTGTAGAAAATTAAATAAGTTGGCTTATGAAGGCAAAATTAGTCTAAGTCGTGAAGATCGTGAAAGTTTGATTTTTATTACCGATGGTGTAGGTGTTGATTATTTTAAATAATATTTATTTTTTAATTAATTTATATGAACATAAAACGTGCTATAGGATTTGGAGCTGTACTCTGGGTTGTTGGTTTGGTAGTTGTCTATATTCTCATGCTTATTCCTTGGTTTAGAGATGGTGAAATGAGAGTGCAAATAGGTTGGTGGGTTTTAGAAATTCCAGCAGTACTTTTATTGGCCAAGTGGTACTTCAAAGAAGTTCCTCCGACAATCAAAAATGGTGTCAGACTTGGTATTGCTAGTATTATCGTAGGTGTGTTTTTGAATGTTATAATTACTGTGCCTTTATTTGTAAAATCATATGCTGTCATGTATAGTGATTGGACAATGTATGCCAGTTTGCTCTTAGCTTGGGTATTGTGTATTTATGCTGGCTATGAGTTTGATGGTACCTATACCAAACCAGAGATTCCAAAAATCAAAAGTGAATAATATTTTTAGTCAAGAAACAAGGACACAAGATACAAACAATAAACAAATTCTAAGTTCCAATTTAATAAAATATTTATTTGAAATTTGTTTGTTTCTTGTTTTTTGTTCCTTGTCTATTTATGACAAGCAGGGTATAATCCGTCTCCACCTTCCTGTCGTCAGGTTGCGCCGGATAAATTGTGTTTAATTGGGATTGAAATTATTTATTTATAATTCACCAATTTTATAGGGAAAAGTTTATTTATCAAAAATACAATTATGAATATAATAAATAAAAATAAATCCAGAAATAAAATTTTAGTTATACTTTTGGTAGTTATAGTTTTTTTCTTTGGAGTTTTTTGGGGTAAAATCTGGGGTGTGAGAGACAGTGTGAAGGATGAAAATGGTAATATAGAAATTTCTAAAGTATTAGATTTGTATGCAAAAAGTCATTCTTCAGAAATAGATTTTGATCAGTTTTGGGATGTTTGGGATATGGTAAAAACAAAATATGTAAATCAACCGGTAGATGAAGTAGATTTATTTTATGGTGCTTTGCAGGGTTTAGTTCGTGGTCTCGATGATCCTTATTCTGTTTATTTTCCACCAAAAGAAGCTAAGGAGTTTGCCAGTGATTTGTCTGGTGAGTTTGAAGGTATCGGAGCAGAGATTGGTGTGCGTGAAGGTCAGCTTGTTATTGTGGCGCCTTTAACGGGTTCACCAGCAGAAAAAGCCGGCTTGAAACCAGGTGATAAAATTTTTGCGATAGATGGTGATGATACTTTTGGTATTACAGTTGACGAAGCGGTTAGTAAGATTCGTGGAAAAAAAGGCACAGAAGTTGTTTTGACTGTTACTAATAACGGCATTGAAACTTTGCAAGAGGTAAAAATCATTCGTGATGTTATAACTGTCCCAACGGTTGTCTGGGAAATCAAGGATAATAATACTGCCTATTTACGTATTAGTTATTTTAATGACGATACTTGGTATGAATTTGATAAAGCCGTCAGAGAGCTTTTACAAGAAAATCCTACCGGTCTTGTTTTAGATTTACGTAGTAATCCAGGTGGATATCTAGATACTTCTGTGGCCGTGGCTTCCGAATGGGTAGACAGCGGTTTGATTGTGGTAGAAAGATTTAATGAAACAAAAGAAAATAAATATCAAACTAGAGGAGAGCATCGTTTGTCAGATTTGAAAACTGTCGTTTTGGTAGATGGTGGAACCGCATCTGGTTCAGAAATTGTGGCTGGTGCTTTGCAAGATCACAAGATCGCAACCATTATTGGTGTGCAGACTTATGGTAAAGGCTCAGTGCAAGAATTCGAACTGTTGCCAGATGGTTCAGCTATAAAAATAACAGTCGCCAAATGGTTTACTCCAGATGGCAGACAAATTGATGAAGAGGGTATTGCTCCAGATGTTATTGTAGAAGAAATGTTTGTGGATGTGGGTGTTAATGAAGACAGTGGTGAATTAGATTACATAGACAAAGGATTGGAGAAAGCTTTAGAACTTTTAAATTAATAATATGCTAGGTGGAATAGTAATACATGGAGATGGTATTGGAAAAAGTTTGGGTTATCCCACAGCCAATCTTGATATTGAAAAAAATAAATGTAGATTGACTCCTGGGGTTTATGCTGTTAAAGCATTTTTAGACAAAAAAGAATATCAAGCCGCGCTGGCAATTCAAGAAAACAAATGGAAAGTAGAAGTACACTTGTTAGATTATTCCGAAGAGGATTTTTATGGTAACCATTTGGAAGTAGAAGAAATTCAAAAAGTAAGTGAGATGGAAGGATTTACTGAGAAAGATAGTTTGGTGGAAAAAATTGCTGGTGATATTAAAAAAGTAAGAGATTTCTTTTTAGAATAAATTAAAAATAATAAAAGTAAATATTAAACAACTCCTTGACAGAGTTGTTTTTTTATGATATTTATATAGTGTCTCTGGTTCTATTCACCTAAAGATGAGGGAAGGTGCTATATATGAAAATATATGGGAATGAGATGGTAGAGGTTTTCACCTTGCGTCTCACTTGGAAAGACGGTAGAGCTACATATCCAAGAGCGTGTCCGCCGAGGATTACGGTCTTTGTGGCAATAGGAGATGGTGGTGCGTTTGTCCGTCTGGAGGTAATGCTCGAGGAATGGACAGAAAATTGTGGCTTCGGACGTCTGTTTAGGTGCGGTTCTAGTAATTTTGAACTTCGCAGCTGTACTCACGTGCAAGTGCAATTGAGAGCTGATTGTCTATGTGGTGATGGGGATATTGGTTCTGCCAGTTTTTTTGCTCCACCCCTTACCACTCTTGATGTCGAGTCCGTTGCTGGTCATCTCGATTAGCTTTACTCCATCAAAAACAACGCGTCTGCCGACTAGAATCTAACCTCTCACGAGGTCAGGTTCTCCTACCAGGTAGACGCGTCTTCTCATCAAAATAAAAATCCCTCCGACGTAATGTTGGGGGGATTTATTTTTTATAAACAACAGGATCCTTCGATTTTCTTCGTTCACTCAGGATTATACTCGTTCTACCCAATGTGGATCAACTTCTACTTCTAGTTCAAGGTATATTTTTTTATTGACAGCTTGTTCTAGTTCGCGACGAGCCATTTTACCAATCTCTTTTATTTTTAGACCACCTTTGCCAATGATAATTTTTTTGTAGCGAACAGCGTTTGTTAAAATTCTAGCTGAAATAACCATTACGTCTTTTTTATCTTCTACATTGTCAACTTCCACAGCAATAGAATAAGGAACTTCTTTTTCAAAAACAGAGAATGTTTTTTCACGGATAATTTCTGCAATCCAGAAATAATTATCAATATTTGTAAGTTGGCCTTCATTGTACATTTCTACACCTTCGGGCAAGAGTTCAATCACTTTTTCACGCAAAGGTTCAACATGTCTATCACGTAGGGCTGACAACCTAAAGAATGCATCAAAATCATCTTTCCAATTTTCATATTCTTCTTCATGGCTTTTCTCAGTTTTGTGAAGATCACTCTTATTGATTACTAAAATCTTTGGAATATCTAAATGTCTAATCATGCCATAGGTGGCACGTTCTTCATCCCCAATTTCACGTGTTGGGTCTACCACATAAACAATGACATCAATATCTTGCTCCAGGACGCTTCTGACTTTGTTTGTTAGCTTTGCTGTAAGAGGGTTTTTTCTATCTTTGAAGACACCTGGGGTATCAATAAAAATAGCTTGTCCATCTGGCATATTCATGACGCCATGAATCTCATTACGAGTCATTTGTGCACGAAAAGACGTGGCAGCAATCTTGGTGCCCACTAGGGTGTTTAATAGAGTTGATTTTCCAACGTTAGAGCGTCCTACTAGGACTACAAAGCCTGATTTCATAAATATTTATTTAATTTAAGCTTATTCTAGCACAGACTTGCACAAAAATCAAGCCTCTGCTACAATATAGCTATATGAGAGTTATATTTTTACAAAATGTACCTGGAACAGGTCAGAAAGGTGATGTCAAAGAAGTAGCTGACGGCTACGCTCGTAATTTTTTGTTTCGTCAAAAATTGGCCCGTCAGGCTACCAAGGAGGTCTTGGCTCAGGAAGAACTTATACAGAAAAAACAAATGGCCGTGGATAATGTGGAACTTAAACAAGCCCAAAAAGATGCCGGCAAAATCGATGGAGTTGAATTAAATATAGTCGAAAAAGCTAGTAAAACTGGCACACTGTATTCTGCTATCGGTGGAAAAAGAATCGTCGATGAGATAAAAAAGCAGTTTAAGGTAAATGTTAAACCAAAACAGATTGAAATGAAGTCTGCAATAAAGGATATAGGAGAACATAATGTTCTGGTCAAATTTCCGCACGGTCTTGAGGCTGATGTCAAAGTCACTGTCTCCGAATCCTAAACTAACTGTCCCTCCGACTCCGGAGGGTTTTTTAATTTAAAAAAACGTGATATAATATTTTTTTATTTTTAACATGAATATATGAAAAAGCAAGGTTTTGATACACAAAAATATTTAGATGCTCAGACTAAGGCTATAAAAGAGAGAGTTGGAAAATTTGAAAAACTTTATTTAGAATTTGGTGGTAAGCTCTCTTATGATTTTCATGCCAGTAGGACACTTCCTGGTTATGAACCTACTGCCAAAATAGATTTATTAAAACAACTGGGTGATATTGATATTATCTATTGTGTTAGTGCCAAGGATATTGAAAGAGGTAAGGTGAGAGGAGATTCTGGTTTAACTTATGATTTCCAAATTTTGAAAGACATTTCTGATATTATTGGGTTTGGTCTAAGTGTCAGTTGTGTAGTCATAACGCGTTATGAGAGTGAGTCTTCAATTCCTAAACTTAAAAAGAAATTAGAAAATAATGGTTTGAAGGTTTATGTGCATACAGAAATTGAAGATTATCCTAATAATATAGAAAAAGTTTTGGCAGGTTATGAAAAACAACCATTGATAGAGACAGATAAAAAATTGACAATTGTTACTGGGGCTGGTGGAAATTCTGGTAAGATGGCGACTTGTCTTACCCAAGTCTGCAATGAGAGAAAAAAAGGTATTAAAACTGGTTATGCCAAATTTGAAACTTTTCCAATTTGGAATTTAGATTTGAATCATCCTATTAACATTGCCTATGAGGCCGCAACCGCCGATCTTTTGGATGTTAATATGGTCGATCCATTTCATAAAAAAGCCTACGATGTTACTGCAGTAAATTATAATAGAGACATTGAGAATTTTGATATTCTGATTGGTCTAATGGAAAGTATTACCGGAGAAAAACAACCATTTGACTATAGATCTCCGACTGATATGGGTGTTAATATGGCGGCCCAAGGAATAATTGATGATGGTATATGTAGAGAGGCTGCTGTCCAAGAAATAATTAGAAGATATTTTAGATATAGTAAGGAGAAGGTGGAAGGTGTAGAGACACAACAAACTTTAGATCAAGTTGAAATGATAATGAATAAAGTGGGGGCTAAAGAAACTGATAGAAAAGTGGTAGAACCTGCTAGAAGTATTGCCAAAAAAGGTGAAGAAGAAAAAAAAGGTAATAACGGAATATTTTGTGGGTCAGCTTTAGAATTGGCAGATGGGACTATAGTTACTGGCAAAAACTCATCTCTTTTTCATGCAGAGTCAGCAGTAATCTTTAATGCTATAAAAGTTTTGGCTGAGATATCTGATGAGATTCATTTATTGCCAGCCACAGTTATTCAAGATATCAATAATCTTAAAACAAAAATATTAGGAGAAAAAACAGAAAGTCTAAATGTTGAAGAAACTCTTATTGCTTTGTCAGTTAGCACTAGTACCAATCCTGTTGCTAGTAAGTGTGTAAAAATGCTTAAAGAATTGAGAGGTTGTGAATTGCATACTACTCATTTGTTGAGTAAAGGTGATGAGGGCGGTCTTCGGAAATTAGGTATCAATGTTACGACAGATGCCCAGCCTAGTATTAGATATACAAAATAATTATAAATTAATTTATGAAAACAAAAAAACAAAAGTTTATTTTCATTGTGGGTGGTGTACTGTCTGGTGTGGGTAAAGGTGTAACCTCGGCTTCTATCGGTGCTATTATGAAGTCTAAAGGTTTTTCGGTAACTGCCCTAAAAGCTGATCCATATGTAAACCTGGATGCTGGAACCATGAATCCAACTGAGCATGGAGAGGTTTTTGTAACCGACGATGGTGATGAGACAGATCAAGACATGGGAAATTATGAAAGATTTCTCGAGGAAGATTTAAATTCAGAAAATTATATGACAACCGGTAGAGTTTATCAGACCGTGATTCAAAATGAACGTAGCATGAAGTACAAAGGTAAGTGTGTGCAAGTAGTACCACATGTACCAGAAGAAATCATTAAACGTATAAAATTTGCGGCTGATAAAAACAAAGCTGATATTACCACGATTGAAATTGGTGGGACAGTGGGGGAATATGAAAATCTACTATTTCTTGAAGCTGCTCGTATGATGAAGTTGGCTGATCCAGATAGTGTGGCTGTGGTTTTGGTTAGTTATTTGCCTGTACCGGGCCATTTGGGTGAGATGAAAACAAAACCAACTCAACATGCCGCTCGCCAGCTCAATGCTGTGGGGCTCTATGCTGATATTATTGTTGCTCGTGGACCACAAGAACTTGATAAACCCAGAAAAGAAAAACTAGCGGTATTTTGTAATATCTTAAAAGATAATTGTATTTCTGCACCAGATGTTAAATCTATTTATGAAATTCCTATTAAAATGGATAAACAGGGAATTGGTAATAGACTTTTGCAAGCTTTGGAATTAAAACCTCGAGTCAGTGATTTATCCAAATGGAAAAAATTAAATGCTAAAATAAAAGATGGTAAAAAGACAGTTAAAATTGCTGTAGTGGGAAAATATTTTGGTACAGGTAAATATACTTTGTCAGATTCTTACATTTCAGTCATTGAATCAGTCAAGCATGGCGCTTGGGCAAATAATGTATCTGTGAAAATGGATTGGGTAGACAGTGAAGACTTTGAGAAAAGTTCAGTCAAGATAAAAAACCTTAAAAAATATGATGGTATTATTGTACCAGGTGGATTTGGTACACGTGGCATAGAGGGTATTATAAAGGCAATCAAGTTTGCACGTGAAAATAAAGTACCATATTTTGGACTTTGTTATGGTATGCAGTTGGCTAGTATTGAATTTGTACGTAATGTACTAGGAAAAACAAAAGCGCATACTGTAGAGGCAGATGAAAATACATCTGAACCTATTATTATTGTAAATCCAAATCAAGCTAAAAATATTCGTGAAAATAGATATGGTGGTAGTATGAGGCTGGGTGCTTATGATTGTACTCTTCGTCATGGTACCAAGACTTACAAAGCTTATGGCAAGGAAGAAATTAGTGAACGTCATCGCCATCGTTATGAGTTTAATAATAAATACAGAGAAGCAATTGATAAAGCTGGCTTGCAGGTTGTAGGTATAAATCCAGAGTCAGATTTGGTCGAGATTGTTGAATTGAAAGATCATCCTTTCTTTGTGGGTGTGCAGTTTCATCCTGAATTCAAGTCTCGTCCGATGAATCCACATCCTTTGTTTAAAGCGTTTATTGCAGCAGCGAGTAAACAGAGTAAGTAGATTTGTTTCAAATAAAAAAAACCACCCTACTAGGGTGGTTTTAAATTTGTAAAATTTTTTAGATTTGTTCAGTCTGTATTTTTCTAGATTTTGTAGTAAGAATTTTTACTGCCTCAAATCCACCAACTAAAACGCCTACATAAAACAAATTACCAAGTAAACTATTTCTGAAAAAAGGAATAGCCATTGTATAGCTTTGCATTAGCCCAGCTAGGTTGTGCATATACATAGTTCCAAAAGCCCAGACCGCAGTATTAGTTGCCAAGAAAAATAATATTGAACCGAGTAATGTGCCACCAAGGACAGTGCTGAACTTTTTATTTTTTCTAACCAATAGTCCGACTCCACCCATTAAAGCAAAACTAGCATAAACTGACGACATTATTTGCCATGAGTAAAAGCCAATAAAAATATCAGAAATAAACATGGCGGCAAGTGGCACTATAATGGCGTATTTTCGTGGTAAATACAAAGCACCAAATAAAGCAATCGCAGCAATTGGAGCAAAGTTTGGAGCGTGTGGTAATAGTCTGGCTGTAAGTCCAAGGATTATTAAGAGTAGTGGAATAAGAACTTTTTTATTATCTAGTTTCATATTTAAATTCAATTTTACTATTTTTATTTACAGATGAATCAAGGTCTGACAGGCTATCGTCTATATATAGATTCCAATGGTTTGAGGCAGTGGCTATTACACCGTCTAATTCACCCAATTCTTCTCCAGACATTTTATAATCAATTTCTGATTCTACTAGTAATTGCTGTGCTGTACAGTTTTTTGTGGCTATAGTTTTTACATTATTTATAAAATTTTCTGACTTTACTATAGAAACATCATACTCGGCTGTGCCTGAAAAAATACCAGGATTTTTATCAGAATTTACACTACAACCACCGAGCAGTACAGCTCCGAGAACTAGGGAAAACATTAGAATTTTATTTTTCATATAGCATTGATTTATACTGATTAAAACAGATGTGGAGGTTAATTAAAACAGATAAATAATCTGTATAAATCTGTTTCAATCAATGCTTATTATATCAGAGTCTGTAGGAATCGCCAACCTAGATATAGTCCTAGCCCAGAGGCCATCGCAGTGGCTGTACCAAAGACACCTTTGGCAGTATTGTTGGTAGGAATAGTGCTTGTCCCTGACACCAAGACTTGACCGACGAATTCTTCTGGTGTGCTGGTAGGCTTTTCAATTTCTGGTAGTCTGTATTCATTTATCGGAAGCTTTTTAATTACGAGAGCAGGTGGATTTGTTTTTGGGTGTTGGATGATTTTAGTATCAGCTGGTGTGGATGTCGAGGTAGAGATATTTTCAGTGCTTGTCGAGACGCACCTCGGTGCGTCTTTACATTCTTCTATATCTAGAGTAGTAGTTGTAGGAGTACTAGTAGGTGTTTCTATTTCTATTTCAATATCTGGTGTGGTTGTTGGTGTACTGGTAACAGCTTCTTCTGGCACTGGTGGAACATAACTAGAACCGCCACCACCATAAGTAAAAGTAGCACCGGCGGAAAAGTCTTCTACAATTGGATCAAGTATAATTGGCCAAGATGTAGATTTTAGAGCAGGGACGACATGCTTCATTGCAAACCAGTCTACAGTTCCGGGCACCCAGGCAGATTCGTAATAGCCCTCATCTAATAAATTATTTACCAGTGGATACCAAGGATTTTTACCAGTCTCAGTAAACCAGTCAGTCTGTGTTTCCCCAATAGCGTTAATTCCCATCAGTACCCAGCTGGTTGTCATAATGTCAGAGCTATCATAACCCCAACCTCCGTCAGTTTTTTGAGTTGTTTTTAAGTAATCTTTGGCATTTGTCAAAATACTTTCATCAACATTAGCCCCATTTTTTTTTGCATAAGACAATGCATTCAAGACGGCTCCTGTGATATCATCACCGGCGGTTTTTTGAGTTGGGTCTGCCCAGTCTGGCCAGGAGAAAGCCCCGCTGTCTATTTGCCAAGATAGAGTAGTACTGACAATGTCGGTAATAATATTTTCAGTAGGGTCTACATCAAGAGCCAGTAGAGCCAAGAGTGCAAAAACATCGTCATTAATTCCATTTAGACCATAAAGATTATCTGTGTAGCAAATAGTTTCCATTTTATTTTTTAAACCAAGCATTGCATCATCTGTTTTTGCTACACCAGCAGCGAGAAGTGCTAGTACATGGCGAGGATAAGTGGCACAAAAATTTAAATCGCTAAGGTCATCTAGATTGTATTCTTTTTCATATTCAAGAAGTGATTTACCATTGTCTAGTTTTACATCGTCAGCATATTTATTATCAGATCCAAAAGATATAATAGCCCAGTCAGAAATAGTTCCATCCATTATCATACCGGTCTCGTCTTGTTGTGATTCAAAATAATCTAAAATTTTTGTGATAGCATTATCAATTTCAGTTTGTTCTATCAAAATATTTTCAATTGCAGGTGGGGGAGGGGGATTATTGTCAGAATCACTACTTCCTTCGTCTACAGGATCGCTATCTTCCTCCGCTTTTTCTTCAACGTTCTCAGTAATTTCATCTGATATTTCTTCATTTTCTTCTTCCTCATTTTCTTCGGTTGTTTCATCAGTAGAAGTTTCTTCAGAAGATTCCTCATTTTCTGTAGATTCTTCTAGAACCTCCTGTTCCTCAACGTCTTCAATAGTCTCATCAGTTGTAGTTTCTGTAGTTTCTTCACTTTCTTCTTCTTGTTCCTCTGTTTCCTCGCCAGGAACTTCTTCAAGTTCTGATTCTTCAGAAACTATCTCAACTGCAGGTTCTTCGGCCGGAGTTTCTTCTGGTGTGGGTTCAGGTACTTCTTCTGCAAAGACAGGAGAGAAGAATAACATACCCAAAATTATAAAAAAACTTACTAAAATTAATTTGTTAAATGCCAGATGTTTCATGTTAGATGTTAGACTTCTCATATTTCCATTCTATTTTATCCTCCTTTTGAATAATATAATTTGAAATTCCTATTTGAGCAGACTGTCCATTTATATAATAAATCCAGTATTTACCAGCTCGTGGATCATTTTTGACCTCGTTTATGCTATCTACAAAATGTCCTAGTCCTGTAAACTCTTTTGTTTCAAAGATAAATGGTCTTGCAGAACTCAGTGTTAGTAATTGCATCATTTTGTAAACAGTAGTGTTTTCAGGAATGTTTATGGAATATTCTTCGTCATTTACCGTGAGAGTAGTTTGATTTTTATCTGGAATAATAGATTCAACGTCAGTGAAGTTTGTTGAAGATGTTTTAACAAAATTTACTTCGTTTATTTCGTTACTCCGTTCTTCATTTGTATTAATCGTCGTTTGTTCTGTCTCATCCGTTTGATCTATTGTTATTACTGGAGTCTGAAGTCCGGAGTATGAAGTCCGAAAGCTATAAAATCCACTGATACTTGCAATAAAAATTAAACAAACAAAAATAAGTAGGTGCCACTTGTGTTTTGAAAAATATGTTTTCATAAAATAAAAAATTTCTGTTCGAGCAGAAATTGATTTAAAATTTGTCCTAACTTAGGACTTGGTTCTGCTCGGAACTTATAATTTATTTGAAGACCGGACTACCCACGTGGGGATTACCGTTGCGGCACAGTGGAGGAATTTAACCTCACTTCCACAAATAAATTTTTTAATTGTAAATTCATTATACAGGGTTGAAAAAATATGTCAAATATTGTATAGTGATGCGTATGTGGATCAATTCCAAAAAACCAACCCTAGCTCTCGCTCCTATGGCTGACATGACTGATAGTCCTTTTTGTCGTGTGTGTAGAGAGGTGTCAGGGAAGGGTTTTGTGATATTTAGAGAAATGGTAAGTGCAGAAGCCATAGTTAGAGGTAATGAAAAAACTTTAAAAATGTGTGAATTTCAGGAAGTTGAAAGGCCGATAGTAATTCAAATTTTTGGTTCAAATCCAGATGTTATAACCAAAGCTGCCAAGATAGTGGTAGAAAAATATAGCCCAGATGGGATAGATGTAAATATGGGGTGTCCTGTTTCAAAAATTTCAGGACAAGCCAGATCTGGGGCTGCTTTGATGAAAGATGTAGATACGGCCAAAAGCATTGTAAAAGCTTTAAAAAACGCCAATTTTGGCGTCCCAGTGAGTGTTAAAACTCGGCTTGGGTGGGGGAAAGACGATGAGATCTTAGAATTTGCTGTAGGGCTAGAAAAAGCTGGTGTTGAGGTTATTTCTTTGCATGGTCGTACCAAAAAACAAGGCTATTCTGGCAAAGCAAATTGGGAGAGAATTGGTGAGGTTAAGAAGTTATTGAATGTTCCAGTTATTGCTAATGGAGATATTACTTCAGTAGATGATGTTAAAAAATGTTTGAAAATAACAAATGCTGACGGTGTAATGATTGGTCGTGGAGCCCTTGGCAATCCGTGGATTTTTTCAGGTATTATTCCTACAATGGAAGAAATTAAAAAAGTAGTTTTACGACATGCAAAGTTACATTTAGAACGTTATGGAGAAGATCGTGGTCTCACTACTTTTCGTAAACATTTAGCTTTGTATTTTAAAGGTGTTGTGGGAATAAAAAAATGGAGGACTGATTTGGTGCGGGTTTCAAATTTGGATGAGTTAAAAGATGTGCTGAGTAAGATTAAATAGAACACAAATTTAACAAATTACTTCAAATCTTCGCAAATATTCATTTGTGTAAATTTGCTTGATTTGTATAATTTGAGTTCTATCAAAATAAATCACCCCAATATAGTTGGAGTGATTTTTGTTTGTGGAAGGGTGCCGGCTCGCGTGCACCCGAGATGGGTGGGGCGAGCGCGGCGGTTACGCTTCGTGGTTAGTCCCTCTGGCTTTCTTTAAGGCCGTGTAAGTGGTGAGATCTTCTTCCATTCGGCCGTGGTTGTACCTCATCTCCTTCCAGGCACCCCAGGAGAACGGGATGGCGATGAGTGCGATAGCGAGGAGGATTCCTCTGATATGACTCATCATGAATTCATCCGGGATCTGACTGATGGCTCCGTACTTGAACTGGATGCGATATACCAAATCGGGGAGAAGAGCGAAGCCGAAGCTTGCACTGAGCCAGGTTACGATCAGGGTGATAGTCCTGAACCACCCGTCCCAGAGGGAATTCAAGAAGTTGAGGAACCTTGGCCAGATTGCGGTCACGAAGACCAGAATTGGTACGAAGCGCATGGAGTTACTCCTTTCCTCGTCGTATTTTCTTATAGACGAGGTCTATTTCCATAAGTTATTTATACTAATTTTTGGGTATTTTGTCAATAATAAAACCACTCTATAAAATAGGGTGGTTTTTTGTGGATAACTTTGTTTGACAAGTGTTGCACAGTGGTGTACTATTGTACTAGTGCACTAGTACAGTGGAAAGGAAAAAACTAGTGTCGAGTTCCGAATATTTACCAAGTGTTTCTTTGTTCCCAGCGCCTAAAAGGCAAGGAGAAAGTTCATGTCACATTCGGTCTTCAAAAGCTCCTTTAAGTGGAATGGTAAAAGGTACAAGATCTGTCAAGAAGTGCCTTCTCCATTCGAATCAGTCATTTCCTTCAGTACCTATTACTTCATTAGTAGAAATGGGGAAAATGAAGGATATTTTGATTCAATAGCTGAGGCTATTGATTACATCAAGAATTACTACTAGTTCTTTTTTGTTCGGCGATGATAAGCTAACGTAAAAAATACGTAGTTTGTCTAAAACAGGTCATCCTAAAAGGGTGATCTTTCTAATTTAAAGAGTTGTGTGTAGTTTGTAAAATGAAGATTTAATTTTTTGTTTTAGGCTGCTTCTTGTCCTTCACCAGGTCTTTTGTATGGTCTACCTTCGTCTTCTTCCGGTGCTAATCCTGTGAACGATTGACCTTCTAGTCTGTTTGGATCTAAAGGTTTTATTACTATTGGTTCTGATGCATTACGTCTTCTCATGCCTTCTGTGACTTTTGGTATTACTTTTGTTCTGTCTATTGGTGTTTTACCAAATAATTCAAATTGGTTTCTTTCTTCATTCATAATTAGTATTTGATTAGAAATTAGAAATTAGGTAATTAGAAATTTGATAATATGTTTTTAATGCACAACACATGATACATTAAAAAGGGATTCCTCGTCATTTCATTCCTCGGAATTGTGAACGATTATTCCCACTCGATTGTGCCGGGTGGTTTGTTAGTTATATCGTAAAATATATAATCAATTTTGTCCAGAGCTGTGATTTCGTTTACAATATTTTGCAAAACATCTGTTGGAAGTTTGGCAAAGGAAACTGTCATGGCTTCTTCTGATTCTACTGGCCGCAGAACAATAGATTCACCATGTGTATGGCCAAAAGGTACAAGTACAATTGGCATTTGCCAGATATGGGAGCATTCCTTATTATTAAAAATATGCTTGTTTACAATCGAGTCAACCTTACGTAGTAAATTTAATCTAGTTTTTTTGATATCAGTTTTTTTGACCACAGCTTCTGTCAATTTATCTTTATCCCCAGAGACAAGAAACATAGCACGATTAACCTGTTTATTTTCATTAGTTATTTGTGGAGAGACAAGATGCAGTAGTCCCCAGTCAATACTATTTGCGTCTAGATTAGTAATTAAGGCTGGGTGTGAGTAAGAACGTTCATCGCCTTGGACACCAACAGATTTTATTGGTAGTTTTATTAATTCCAATTTTTTGTTTGAGAATTTTATTTTTTCTACTTTCTGGTCAGATTCTTCAGAACACAAACATCTAATTCCAAGTCCTGGTCCTGGGAAAGGGTGGCGCATGATTAATTCTTCTGGTAAACCAAGTTTTAAACCAATTTCTCTAACCTCATCTTTATAAAGTTCTTTTATAGGTTCAATTATTTTTCCATCCAAAATCATTTGCTGCACACGAGGGACACGATTGTGATGAGTTTTAATTAAGTCAGCATTGTCAGTCCCACCAGACTCAATTGTGTCTGGATAAATTGTACCTTGACCAACTAACCAGTCGGCATCCTCCATGTTTTTTTCTGTCATCACTTTGTCAGTAATATCCAAAAATAAATCACCAATAATTTTTCTTTTCGCTTCGGGTTCTGTTATTCCTTTTAATTTTTCTAAATATTCTTTTTCGGCATTGTAAATATGTAAGTCGTTTAAGCCAATTTTTTTCAAAGCCTCGTTGACTTCAGCTGATTCATTTTCACGCATTAAGCCGTGATCAACATGAAGGCCATAGACACGATCTTCTCCTAAAGTTTTTTTCAATAAAGCGTACGATACAGTAGAATCAACACCACCACTTATTAATAAAAATATATTTTTATCACCAGCTTGTTTTTTTATGTCAGCCTGAATAGTTTGTAAAAGTTTATCAGTAGTCCAATTTTGCTCGGCTTTACAAATATTAAAAACAAAATTGTAAAGCATTTGTCTACCTTGCTTGGAATGATAAACTTCTGGATGAAATTGAAAACCATAAATATTTCTTTCTCCATTGCTCATGGCAGCGACAGAACCATTACCAGTACCGGCAATCTGTGAAAAACCTTCTGGTAATTTTGAGACATGATCACCATGGCTCATCCAGACAGTAGTCTCTGTGTTTACGTTTTCAAAAATAGGGGAGGGCTCAATTGTCATTTTGGATAGACCATATTCACGTGCTTTTCCACTTTCTACTTTACCTCCAAAATTATCAGCAATTAACTGGTGTCCATAACACAGCCCCAAAATTGGGACTTCTAGGTTAAAAATCTTTTTATCAATATCTAGTTTCGGCTCATTTACTAGGCTTCTGGGTCCACCAGAGAGGATTATACCGTAAGCATTGGCTAATTTTGTGGCCGAGACATCATTTGGGTAGATATGTGAAACCACACCCAGTTCACGGACACGGCGGGCTATCAGGTGAGTATATTGTGAGCCAAAATCAAGAATGGCAATTTCATTTTTCATGTACTTGAATTTTAGCATATTATATGATATCCTTCAACCAATATTTTTAAGCTTTTC
>CAZRUM010000016.1:0-18178 GCA_964603435.1 uncultured Gammaproteobacteria bacterium
ACAAAGGTTTTGAATTATCTAGTGGAGACTATGTAATCTTTTGGGATGCGGATGTCCTGGGTTATGAATATATGCTAGAAAAGATGTACAAGGTTTTGCAAGAAAATAATCAGGCAAGTTTTGCTTATTCTAATTTTATTCATGGTAGTAAAATGATGTATGGCAGGGAGTTTGATGTGCAAGCTTTGCAAAAAAATAATTATATTCATTCCACAAGTTTAATAAGAAAGAAAGATGCTATAAAATGGGATGAGAGTCTAAAGCGTTTTCAAGACTGGGATTTGTGGTTGACTATGATAGAGCAAAACAAAAAGGGTGTTTGGATTAAGATGGATCTTTTTGTGGTAACTCCTGGTGGAACCATGAGTGCCTGGTTGCCAAAGTTAGCTTATACTCCGCCTTTTAAATATTTACCTTTTATAAGTCCTATAGTAAAGAAGTACGAAGAGGCGAGGGAAGTTATTAGAAAAAAGCATGATTTGTAAAATAAAAAAGACGTTCTATGGAACGTCTTTTTTTGTAATGTATTATTTCACTCGATTAAACACTTGATACAATACAGCTGTGGTTCTTTCAAAAATACTGGTGTGTTTCATAGCAATCGTCATAGCAAATATTAGATACAAAATACCAAAGACATGAAACAAGGCTGGTGCTGCAATATTGGTAATAAGTAGAGCGACAATACCAGCTAGTAAACCTACGTCAAAGTCGTGCCAGTCATGAATATTAACAATTTTTAAAAGTAGTTTATAACCAACAAAAGCATATAGGAAAATTAGAACTAGGGCGCCGAAAATACCTAGTTCTGCCCACATCTCTAGATAGCCCCAATCAAAGCTTGCTGTAGTAAAAGCTTCGTAAGTGTAAGGGTTTAAAAAAGTTACAGTTGCCCCTAGGCCTACACCGAGGATTGGGTTCGTTGTTATCATTTGCCAGGCGGCTGGTAAAATCATCATACGGGTGTTGGTAGAGATTTCCAGTGTGGGTGAAGTTAGACTTTGTAGACGTACACCAAAAAGCTCCCAACCAAGAGATCCTCCGCCACTAGCTATCATATGGATACCAGAAAAAACTATCATAACAAGTAGAATAGTCATGATACTCTCAGTCATCCATTGTTTCCAATTGTGTTTTAGTTTTAACACTATCAAACCTACAACTAAAGCTAGGAAATATGCACGGGATAAGTTTAGAGCTAAAATTACAATTGATAAGATTTGTATAAAACGCCACATCTTATGGTGATGTTCATTACGCATCAGTAGAGATGTGATAATAAGTATAATCGGAACAATAAGTAGATGAGCAGGCTCAACTATGCGAAAAAAACCCGCTCCCATGTCTGTGATTTTTCCCATATCTACATCGCGGTACCATTTGTAAAAGCCATCCTGTAGTCGGGCAATTTTAGTTGAAAATAAAACCAGAGTAGTCAGAGAAAAAGTAGCAGTACCAATAATAAAGACACCAATAAGTCTAACTAAAAATTCTTGAGTTTTTTTCTCGGCAAAAAGATAATAAGAAGGGAAGAGTAATAATAAAAAAGTGAATGGCATGATGTCTGCTACAATACGACGAAATTCATGTTCATGATAGAGACCATTAAAAACACTGCCAAATAAAAATATAAATAAAACTACTAAAATAGCAGTTATTGGTTTGTTGATGAGAATTGTTTTTTTGAGATTTCTTTCACCCAAGAGCTGGGCTAGCCAAAGAAAGATGAAAAAACCTATCAAAAGTGTACGGATAGAAAGACCTAAAAATTCTAGATAATGTCCAGAACCACCAAGTAATATTTCTCCCAAGACTAATCCCCAGGCCCAACTAGGATTTTTGAAATATAAAATCCCCAGTATCATGAGGATTGTAAAAACCAAAAGACCTTGAATGATTAGATGCCCGTTTAAAAAATAGGATAAGACTCTGATAGCAAAGAAAAGTATCAGCAACCAAAAAGTCTGTCCGCGAAAAAAGATTGATTTGTTAGATAAGAATTTTTGCATATATATAAATACTGAGCTTTAGCGAAGTATCCCGTTGTTTGGTACACTAAACAACGGGATCCTTCGACTACGTTCACCCGACTATGTCGGGTTCACTCCGCTCAGGATTAGATTTATAACCATTCACAAAACTTTTTGCATCCATTTTTTGTTTACCTTCAAGTTGTAATTCTAGAATTTTTAGAGAAGAATCGGAAGTGCCAATATACAATTCATTGTTTTCAATTTCAACTTCACCGGGTTGTAGATTTTTTCCACCAGGTTGTAGGCTTAATAATTTTAGTCTCTTGTCATTCCAGATAGTCCAAACACCAGGCCAGGGGGTAAGACCACGATAAAGATTGTAAATTTCTGAGGTGGATTTTGACCAGTCAATTTTACCATCTTCACGAGTTAGTTGTGTGCAGGTAGTTGCTTTGGATTCATCTTGGGTTGTGGGCTGTAAATCACCTGAAATGTAGTCTGGAATAGCCTCTAAAAGGGCTAAAATGCCGATTTTAGCTAGTTTCTTGTCTAGTTCGATATAAGTGTCGTTTGTCTCTATTTTAAGCGTTTTTTGCAAGATTATAGGACCAGTATCTAGACCCTTATTCATTTGCATTATAGTCACGCCAGTTTCAGTTTCCCCGTTGACCAAGGCTGACTGAATAGGGGAGGCACCACGGTATTTTGGCAGTAGGGAAGTATGGACGTTTAGGGTTCTGTGTTTTGGTGCGTTTATTATATTCTCTGGTATGAGTAAGCCATATTGGGCTACAACGGACAAGTCAAAAGTTTCTAAAGTTTTAAAGTCAAAAGTCTTGAGTGACCCTGGTTGTTGTATTTCAATATTATTTTTTTCTGCAAGAATTTTTACAGGAGAAGCTTTTAATTCTTGCTTGCGACCGGCTGGTTTGTCTGGTTGAGTAATAACTAATTCAACATCAATAATAGGACTAGTTAATAGTCCTCTGAGAATTTTTTCTGCGAAGTTATGTGTTCCAAAGAAAACAATTTTTATTTTTTTAGAAGTCATAAAATTTCTAATTTCTAATTGATCTAATTTCTAACCAATTTTTAATTTGGAATTTTATTAGGTGAATTAGAAATTAGGATAATTAGTCTATTGTGTATATACCTTTCGCTTTATCAATAAACAAAATACCATCGAGATGATCAACTTCATGTTGAATAACGCGAGCGAAAAAATTATTAGCTAGGAAAGTTATTTCTTTACCATTTTTATCTAGAGCCGTGACTTCAATATGTCTGTAGCGTTTTACTTTACCATAAGTTTTTGGGACTGAGAGACAGCCTTCAGTGTCGACTTCTTTTCTACGGCTAGTTTTTTGCCAGACAGGGTTTATCAGTATCAAATCTTCTAATGGTAGAGTATTTTTTTTATCAAGTTTTAAAGCTTCTTTTCCAATAGTACAAAGTCTAATATTTTTTCCAACTTGTGGGGCAGCTAGACCAATACCATCGTCTTCATACATTTTGGGAATTATTTCGCTGATAAAAGTCTGCATTTCTTTAGATAGCACAAAACTAGGTGCTATGTCAGCAGATTTTTCGCGTAGAGATGGTGTTGGAATTTTTAAAACTTCTAGCATACTATTTTTTAGTTTCTTCATTTTCTTCTTTCGGTGTAATTATCATATTTTTTTTGCTTGTTTTCCAAACAAAAAGTTTGCCTGGATTATCTATATTGGAATCTTTTATTTCAGAAAAAACTTGGCGGGCTCTGCCCACTCCAATGCGTTTTATAATTCCTAGATACATGCCAAATCTATTTTTTTCACCAAAAGTTGAAGATATTATATCTGTCCAATAGTGAATATCAGAATGGATTTTTTTATTCTGTTTTGGTTGGATTTTCTTTTTCAATACATCTGAGATATCGTCCATATAATAAATCCTGAGTAACCCTGAGATTTTCGAAGGGGAATCGAAGGATCTCGAGGTTTGTTAAATTATTTTTTAATTAAGATAAAACTTATTTTTTACAACGGGATCCTTCGTCGTCTGCAGACTTCTCAGGATTGGTTAGAATACAAAGTTTCCGACTAAATAGCCCACTCCAAATGGTCCTTCGTAAGAATAATTTTTAAAAGTATAATCCATATTTCGAAGTATTCCAAGTAAAATCAAAAACGAATGATAACCACACTGTTCAGCTCCTTCAACAAATTTTTCATCTAAACCAGCGAAGCCTGTGGTATTTCTAGTTTCTAAAAGTTCAATAATTTTGGCATCAAATTCAGCTCCCACTTTGGAAAATCCTGCTGGGGCGTCAGTGGTTAGGCCGTGAGATAAATCTCCCGAAGCAATGATGGCCACACGCTTGCCAGAATCCATGATAGCTTCTTTTAGAAGGTAGCCAAAGTCTAAATGAGCCTTGTTATCAAGCATTGAATAGCCTATCGGAAGAACCTTAACACCTGGTAAGTGCTTTGTCAAGTAGAAGAGGGGGACGGCGCTGCCATGGTCAAGTTTTGGTTCACTGATGAGCTGAATAGGGGTGTTGGTTTCACTGCCCATGTGAGCAATTTTGACCGCCAAAAAATCTGCTCCTGGCCAAGTTTGTTTGGTTTCCATATCACCAAATTGTTCAAAATCAGATTCAAAATTTGTATAAGCATTTACACAAAATGATTCTTTGAACAAGCTTCCATGAGGAGAGATAATCATGATAACATCAGGCTTTGCCAGATAGAGGTCTTGTTCTAGAGTCTCCATGGCCTTTTTTGTTTTTTCCACTTTATCAATTTCCTCTTTACCAATACCTGGAATAAGTAGTGGTGGGTGAGGAGTAACCGCGGCGAATACTAAAGACATAAAGCATTTATTTAGGCCTGCCTGCCACAGCTATGGCATTGCGGGCAGGCTGATTAAAATAGTTTTCTAGAAATTATTTAGTGTCCAATTTGCAAATCTTTCTGGTTCGGAAAAACGATTATCATAATCAGCATTTCCCATAGTTATCACGACAAATTTTCGTCCGTCGCTAGGTCTTTCAACCAACATCGTTAGACCAGCTCCGGCCTCATCGAGATAACCAGTTTTACTAGAAATTATTTTGAAATTTAACCCGGCTTTATTTATTAGTTCATTTGTATGATAATCATAATGATGAGCCTTGCCGTCCAAATCTTTTAGTTCATTATATTCATAGCTTTTCATACTCATGACGTTTCTAAGTTGTTTGTTTTTTTCAGAATTAATATAAATAGTTAAATATTCTTTGGCAGTTGTCACATTGTCTATATCATAGCCATATACATCAACAAATTTTGATTTTGTTAGGCCCCAGTCAGCCACTTGCTTATTCATGCGAGTAATAAATTTGCTTTCGTTTTCTTCTACTTCATCTACCAAAATTTTTGCTGGGGTGTTGAGAGAAGAAACCATCATAGAATAGAACAGGTGTAAATTGACAAATTTTTCTCCCTCGACTGTTCTGAAAGTGTGATAAATTGATTTGTGATCAGTTGGGTCATAAGTAGCTGTGTATTTCAAATTTAAACCTTCTTGCATCAGGCGGTAGGCAGTTAGGACTTTGGTAAAAGAAGCGGCAGGACGAATAATATCAATATTTTTGCCAGCCAAAATTTCGCCAGTATTATAATCAGCTACTAGATAAGTATTGGTTTTAGTTTCAAAAACGGGGCCAGTATATTCTGTATTTACCATACTGATGGCATACATTTTGCCATTTTCTTCCAGCACTTCACTGGTTTCACGTTCAGAATTAGATTGGGCGATTTTTATTTCCGTAGCATTGGCTAGGCGAGTAGGTAAGTAGAGTGGTTGCCCATTTGGGTGATTTATTGCGGTTAGTGTATCGGTCCACAAAACGTTGTTCCAGTTATAACCATAGCCATTAAAAACATCTTCCGAAGCAATATGGCGTTTTTTACCATTTTCTACCACATAAATTTTACTAGAGCCGGTTATTCCAAAAATAGTACCATTGGCAAATTTTGGTACTTCACCCATTTCATATTTTTGTAAGTCAGTAATACTAACCATTTCTTCTTTTATCCCAAAATAATTTATCTGAGCAACTTGTTCATCAGTAAAACTGTGATACATACCATCTTTTAGATAATACAATTTTTTATTTTCTTTGGCACGAACTAGACGTCCAGTTGGGTCGACTGTATTCAGTTTTATAATATTGCCAACTTTATAATTTTTTATATCAGCACTAGAAACTTCAATAATTTCATCTGGATTATAGCCAAGCTGTTTGACAACTGCATGGCTAGCAAAAGGACGCAGAGTATCAAAATCTAATAAATAATATTTAGTACTGTTTTTTAAAATAGAATAATTTGGAAAAGAAATTTTTGTACCGTCGGGAATATTATTTAGCTCTGTATCTGGAATACTAATGATCATTTTTGGATCGAAACGAGTCATAAGAACGGCCATACTGTCGATTGAACGTTTGCTTCCATCTTGAATCAGATAAACAGTGGTATTGGTATAGCCATGAGCTAAAGTGCCGTCAGGAAAAGTTTGCCCAAACCATTTTTGCCACAAAGACCAAAAATTTTTATTACCCTGAATGTGTGGAGTGTAGGTATAAAGAAATGCAGTGGCATAATTTTGTGGTACAACCAGCTGACCATCAATAATTATAGATTGCCCTGGTCTTTTTATCCAAGGTTCAAAATTGACATGGTCATAATACCAACGAATAATTCCCGCAGCGCTGTCTACTTGTTTGCCAAAGCCTTTGTTGTTGAGATAAGTATCACAGCTCCAACCACATGAGTCAGTAATACCATAGCCAGTGGCACCGTCCAGTTGTTTTTGGGTTGGGTTATCAGTTGTGATTAGACTTTGTTCTTTTTGGAGTTTTACAAGTAAATATTTTGGATTAATATCATGTTCCTGGGCTGCCCTGTAGATGATGTCAGAGGTTAGGCGAGTGGTGCCATTGAGATCTGTGGTACGATAATCAGCTAGATAACTATCATATTCATTCAAAAAAGCCTGAATATCAGCTCTATTCATAGCGTTGGAGTCTTGCATTTCTTCTTCTGATATTAAATAGTTTGGATTGAAATCTTCATTATTCACAGCCAAAACAGGGGATAGTATTAATATCCCAAAAATCACTAAAATTAGATGCACGATAGTTGTCCACTTTTTCATATCTGAGAGTATTATAGCATGTTTTTTGATATTAAAAAACTACTCTAGTGGTAGTTTTTTAGCTTGACAAAATAAGGTATTTGTATATAATAAAGAAAGTAAAAACAAGGGAGGGGCTTCAATCATCTGATTTGAAGTCTGTTCTTTTAGGAAAACACTCAGGATTAGTAGATCCTAGAGCGTGTGAGGTAATCATGTTTGGGTCTCCGAGTGCGAGTGTTCGTGGTTGGCGAGACTACGACTCAGAATCAGAGGGCATGACCCCTCTTCAGGGGATTGCCGCCATTGTCCTTGGTATAATTCTAGCGGTTTTTGCAATCGCTTACAAGAACGATAAGATGATGGAGGAGAGTGCCGTCACCCAATTTTAGGAGAGACAAGATTTCCCTCTTTCCAAGGTCGTATCGAATTTTGAGCTGACCGTGGATTTTGGAGGGGAAGCATCTAGTTGGTATCTGAACGCCTTCTTCTGGGAAGGTCCTCTGCTCATTGACAAACCATGGGAGACAGTTTCTTTGGACAAGATCTTGACACTCTTGCTTGTATCTCCGGGTGATGTACCACCTCCTCACCCTGAGGAATAGTGAATTGTCTTCTTCATAACCCTAACAAGGGTTAAGCGGAGTGAAGAAATATTTTTTTGGAGATGGAGAAGTTTCCGCCCTTCTCCTGTCAACTATCATTTTTACTTCTAGAAATGATTGAGAATAAAAAACTGCCTATTTGGTAGTTTTTTTATTTTTATGCTACAATATGTCCATTGTTGGGAGCGCTTTCGTATATTGCGGAGGCTGAGAAGTATCCTTATAACTTGACCCAGATAATGCTGGCGCAAGGAAACAGATATAACTGTTTTCTTGTGTTTGAAGACAGTTTTTTATTATGAAAATTTTAATTATAGCTAACGGAACAATTAAAGATTTAGATTTTCACAAAAACTTGGAAACCAAGTCTGATTTGGTTGTCTGTGTAGATGGTGGTTTGAATCATTGTGAGAGTTTAGGAATTGTTCCAGATTACTTGATTGGGGATTTTGATTCTGTAGAAGAAAATTTATTGCAAAAATATAAAGATAATGAAAAGACAAAAGTAATTTTTGATCCAGATCAAGACAAAACTGATTTAGAACTGGCGATTGAGCTTTGTCATACGCTGGATCCGGTAGAAATAAATATTATTGGGGCTATTGGTAGTCGTATGGATCATACTTTGGGAAATATTTTGTGCTTGGATAAGATTAACAAGAAAATAAAGGCTAAAATTATAAATGAAAATAATGTAATAGAATTAATCTATGATGTTTGTGAGCTAGAGGGGGAGAAGGATGATATTGTTTCTATTATTCCTCTAAATCTTGTTTCTGGGCTTACTTATTCAGGTTTAAAGTGGGGGGTAGAGGATAAACAAGTTGATTTGGGTTGGTTGGGGATTTGTAATAAACTTACTTCGGGTAAAGGTTCTGTGAAGTTAAGTTCCGGTCAAGTTTTAGTGATTAGATCTAAAGACTAGGTTTAATAGAACACGAATTTAACGAATTAAACTAATTAGAACTAATTCGTTCAGATTCGTTAGATTAGTTTTATTCGCGTTCTATTAACTAATATTCAAATATGTTAGACATTTCAACAATAGATTTTTCAATCATTGGGTTATATTTTGTTTTGTTAATTTTTATCGGCTGGTTTGTAAAGAAAAAAGCCACTAGTGTGTCAGAATATTTTTTGGCAGGGCGTAGACTCACTTTACCGATATTTGTCGCCACGCTTGTCTCTACTTGGTATGGTGGCACGCTTGGGGTGGTAGAAATGTCTTTCAACTACGGACTTGTCAATTGGCTCACGCAAGGATTTTTCTGGTACCTTAGTTATTTATTCTTTGCGTTGTTTTTGGCAGGGAGAATCCGTAAGTCAAATCTCTATACCATTCCCGATCAGTTAGAAAAGTTTTATGACAAGCGTTCACGATTCTTGGGGGCGATATTCAATTTCCTCATGGTAACACCGGCACCATATATACTGTCACTCGGAATTATTTTTGGATTATTGTTTGGCTGGCCTACTTGGGTAGGAATTGTTTTGGGAACTTTGGTAATGCTTTTTTATACTTTGCGTGGTGGTTTTGTGGGTGTGGTTTATACAGATGTGATTCAGTTTGTCCTCATGTTTGTCGGGATTATCTTGATTATTCCATTTGCTGTGATGCAGTTTGGTGGACTAGATTTTTTACAAGCCAATCTTCCCGCCGCTCACTTTACTCTCACCGGAGGATGGACCACGCAGATGATTCTTGTCTGGGGTTTTATTGCTTTTTGGACATTGGTAGATCCTGGGTTTTATCAGCGTTGTTATGCTGCAAAGGATAGTAAGATCCCTCGCAAAGGAATTCTAATTTCAATTTTATTCTGGCTGGTGTTTGACGCTTGTACTACCATCATCGGCATGTATGCTAGAGCTGCCATGCCAGAGCTAGAGCCGACTACAGCTTTGCCAATGTTTGCGGCTGGAGTTTTGCCAGTGGCTCTGATAGGATTATTTTTCACTGGTCTTATTGCTTCTATCATGTCTACCATTGATTCGTTTACACTGCTCGGAGCCATGAGTATTTCTCATGATCTGTATGGAAAAATATTTAAGACTGATGCGAGCGAAGAGCAAATAATTAAGATGACAAAGTGGGGGATACTATTTACAGCTGGCTTTTCACTTGTCATTGCTCTGTTTGCTAGTTCTATTATTTCTATTTGGTATACCATCGGTACAATTGGAATTAGTGCAATGCTCGTACCAGTTTTATTTGGATTTTTCTACAAGAAACAAAAACCTGCTAGTGCAGGATTTTATAGTATTATTTTTGGAAGTCTGACTGCGACAAGTTGGCTTATTCATGGCTATCTCAATTCTGTAGACGGCTGGCCTGGATATTTGTTTGGTTTAGAACCAATGTATCCGGGGGTGTTGGCGAGTTTGGTGGTGTTTGTGGGGATATTGATTGTGAAGAGGAATAGATAAATTGTTGTGGGTTTGTGTGATAGAGACGCGATAAATCGTGTCTTTACAAATATGGTATAATATTTTCATGGAGGAAAAATTTCAAAACAAATATAGGGTTTCTTCACCTAGGTATCGTGGTTGGGATTATGCTTGGAATGGAATTTATTTTGTAACTATCAATACTAAAAAACAGGAGTGTTATTTTGGTGATATTGATAATGGGAGAATGGAAATATCGGATATGGGAAGAATTGCTAAAAAAGTTTGGCAGGAAATTCCTTTGCATTTTCCAAGTGTTCGATTAGAAGATTTTGTGATTATGCCAAATCATATCCATGGTTTGATTGTGATTGAAAGGGAATCGCCTGGTGGTAGAGACGCGATTGATCGCGTCTCTGTAGACGTTGAAAATGATAAAAACAGGGGTGGTGTCACAGGTTATGATAATCCGATGGGTAGGAATAATTTAAGTGAGATTGTACGTTGGTATAAAGGTAGATGTAGTTTTGAAATTCGTTGTTTGTCTAGTCTAGGTAGTTTTTGCTGGCAAACGCGTTTTCATGAACATATTGTCAGAAATGAAAAAAGTTTAGAAAAGATTCGTTGGTATGTTCGTAATAATCCTGCGAAATGGTATGGCGATAAATATTTTGTGTGATAGTTTTTGGTATTAGTAATTGTAGAGACGCGATTTATCGCGTCTGAACAAACGTTTCAGAAAAGAATAATAATAAGATATTAAAGATTGTGATGATCCAATCTATAAATTCGCACGATGTAATAATTAGATATCTAGTAAAATTTTTTTTAATGTAAAATTATAGTTTACAATAATTCCATGGTTTTAAGCATTAAACACAGTAGACGCGATTTACGTGGGTATACGCCATTAGCAACGGTAGAGACGCGATTAATTATTTAAAATTATAAAATATAGCTCTAATAAATAAATATATTTTGTATGTATTCCGTAGTCTTTGACATTAAACACGGTAGAGGTGCGATTTACGTGGGTACATATCATTAGCAACGGTAAAGACGCGATTAATCGCGTCTTTACAACAACGCATCAACCTTTCTATATGAACAAAAAAAGAATACCACATTTTATTATCGCGGTACTCATCGGTATACTTATGTTTGTGTACCTGGGGTCAATGGTAACTGAGTTTACCCTACCAAAGTTGCTGCCTGCCCTCCGAAGCTTTTTTAACCACCATAGCTTTAGCGTAGGTGGTAGCGTAGGCGGGGGAGTGATAGTGATTGTTATCGGGATTGTGAGTCTAGTAAAGAAGAAGAAAAAACCGACTGTGTGAGTTGGTTTTTTGGTTGACAATTTTAATAAAAAATGCTAATTTATGTTAGCATAAGAAACTTTACACCCGAGAGGTGGAGGGAGAGTACACAATGCATCGAGCCGAAGAGCTCAAGGAGTTGGCCGCTCATTTCCAGGATATCCTGGAAGATGGGTACGTACTGGAGCTACGTGAAGTAGCGCTCGGCCTTCTGGTGGCATACGTAGCAGGAGAGGATGGACGTATCTTCGTTTCCTATTTCCCTTATGAGGAGGTCATGCTCAGTGACGTCAAACGTGAGGAGGTGGTGAGAACTGGCGAAGATCACGGAGGAGTACCCCCATTCTGTACGGTGGCTATCCACGGCGTCTCCTTCGGCGTCAATGGTCCTTGGAGTTGGGAGGAGGTGGCGCAGGTTTTGCGTCAGCGGTTCCGGAAGATCGACGGTGATGACGTCGATTGGTATACTGCGCCATTCCGAATCTTCCTGGAAGGTCAGGGGCTTTGCTACGACGAGCTGCCGCTGGCCGCTGACAGTCACGGCGCCTGCCTGCTGGGCTGCTCGTGCCAGGAGAACGTCGTTCAGCAGGTGCAGACCGACCAGGGTATGGAGAGTGTCTTTCAATGCACAGAGTGCGGCATCTTCATGAAGCCTCACAAGTGCACGGTCTTCAAGTAGGTCTATGTGGCCACCCCCGCCGACATTCGTGTCGCCTACATCAACCGATGTTGTCGATCGAGGCGGGGGCGGTCGACACATCATAAGATACCTTTACAAAGGTGTTTTTTTAATTCATAAAAACATAGTGTACTGATGAAATATCGGTAGAGACGCGATTAATCGCGTCTCTACAACAACGAACCAACCTTATAATAAGAAAAAACCGACTGTTTAGTCGGTTTTTTGAATGAGAATTAGGTTATAAATTGATGTATTATTTTTTATCTATAATGTTAGACAAAATAAATAGTTCGTTGATTGTCTTACGTATTTTTGTTTTTTCATCATCGACGTCAGTTTTACTTGTGATATATGTTCTGTTATGAGCTGCTGTATCTCCCAATTCTTTTATTTTTTTCATATAGCCGGGAATATTTCTGCCAAGAATGATTTTTGGGTCAGTGGTTATTGTATCGATTAGTTTATCTAGCATGAAAAAAGCCCCATTACTAAATTTTATTTCAGCTATTCTTTTTTCTTTTTGATAAACATCAATTATTGAGGATTCCATCAACCTTCTAACCATAACAACACAACAATCATAGTTTTCTATGTTGTAGCTCGTGTTTATCTGCCTTATCATTTCAAGTGTATATTTTCTGTTAACTTCTTCATAGAGATCTTTCGGTAGAATAGATGGTGTTTCGTCTATTTCAATAATATCTAATTTGGAAAGGTATTTATCATTCAATTCTTTTTTGTATTTAGTATTAATTCTAAATTCATTCTTTCCTCTGCCTTTAACCGTATATTTTGATTTGATGAGTTGCTTTTTTAGTTTTGTTACATTAGGTCTTCCATAACCTTCATGTTCTAGTATGTCAGCCAGCTCTTTTATTGTTTTTTCCACCTCAGTTTCAGTTTTGGAAAAATACCATAATAAAGCGATTGCTTCATCAGATCTAGACATGTTGTCAAAATCTAACTTCGAAAAAAAATCTTTTAGTGTTACCATATTATTCAACTTCATTTTTTATAAGGCTAATTTGTTCTTTTATATATTCTTCGCCGGTATTCATTATTTTATATATAAAAGCCTTACCTCCTTTTACTGCAATCTCTTTTCTGTCAGTGTACTTCGTGTCTTTTCCGAGAGCCATACTGATAGCAGGAGCCTTTGCTTTTATTCTGAATGTTTTTGATAGTATCGTTATTATTTGAGTACTACTTAAACCATCCACATTGCATTTGTCTTTCACTATCATTAATAGATATAAAGAACGATTTAAAGCTGTGGTTAATTTATCCATTTCTGCATACTCTGTTCTATTTAATTCCTTTGTAATTTTTTGTGTCTCTGGGTCATCAGATTCTTTTGGATTTTGTGAAATTATTTTTTTGATCCTTTTCTTCTTCGTAGGTTTATTATAGTCTTGTTTGTCTCCATTTTCTTCTGAGGTAGGTCGATTAGTATCTCTTAGTAATGTATTTAGGGCTGTCTGGAATGCTATTTTTTTTAATTCCTCATTCTCTATATCCTCTACAGCTTCGGTAGCTGCCTTTATAATCTCTTTTAGTTTGTTTGCGTCCATATGTTTATGTATTATTTATACGTTAGTTAATAGTTTTTGAATTTACTGATATTCTATCATATTATGAAGGTATCTGTCAAGTCCCTAAATTATTTAAGCTTAAATTAAGCTTAAATTAAGCTTAATTTAAGTTTAAACAAGGTCATTTGTGACTTTAGTGAGTAGATAGGAGGTCGTAGGAACCTTAGGTTCCTACCCTAAATCAAAAATATTAAAAAACCGCCTCATACGAGACGGCTTTTGTTTTATTTTATAACAATCTTACTATTCACTATCCCGATAAAATCGGGATTTCGCTAGCATATTTTATTTTGTCTTAATTTTTATAGCTCCTCGCTCAACATCCACCCTCACCTTATCACCGTCAGAAATATTGCCTTCAATAATCTGCATAGCAAGAATATCCAACACCTCGGTCTGGATGACGCGCTTTAGTGGGCGGGCACCAAGATTTGGATCATAACCCTTTTTTGCCAGCCAGTCTTTGGCTTTTTTACTGACATCTAGCTCTATTTTTTTATCAAGCAGTCTTTTGGCTACGAGATCAAGCTGGAGGTCTACCACTTCGCGGATTTGTTTTTCATTTAGCGGATGGAACATAATAATCTCATCCACACGATTGAGAAATTCTGGTTTGAAACGTTCACGCAGGCTATCCATTATCCTTTCTTTCATTTTACTTTCTTTTTTCTTGACCATAGTTTTTTCATCGCCATCGGAAAATCCAAAGTCACCAGAGCGACCCATTTGCATTATTAATTCCGAACCAATATTTGAAGTCATGATGATCACGGTATTTTTGAAGTTTACTTTTCTACCTTTGGCGTCAGTCAGGTGGCCTTCATCCAGAATCTGGAGCATCATATTGAAAACATCGGGATGAGCTTTTTCTATTTCATCAAAAAGAATGACAGCATATGGTTTCCGACGAATAGTCTCAGTCAGCTGACCTGCTTCGTCATGTCCGACATAGCCGGGAGGCGAACCAATCATCTTGCTAATAGCGTGCTTTTCCATATATTCACTCATATCCACGCGCACGAGAGCCTCTTCATCATTAAACATAAATTCAGCCAAGGCTTTGGCTAGCTCGGTTTTTCCTACACCAGTGGGACCCATAAAGATAAACGAACCAATCGGACGTTTTTCTTCACTCACACCAGCCCGGGAGCGACGAATGGCATTGGCGACAGCACCGATAGCTTCGTTTTGACCAATCACACGATGAGACAAGTCGGCTTCCATAGTGGCAAGTTTTTTTACTTCGTCTTGGAGCATTTTTGATACAGGGATACCAGTCCAGCGGGCGACCACAGCGGCGATGTCTTCTTCAGTCACTTCTTCTTTTAGAATACCACGACCGCCTTGAACATGGGTTAGGTGTTTTTCATCTTTTTGAATAGCTTCTTCCATCAAAGGAATTTTGCCATAGCGAATCTCGGCCACTTTTTGCAAGTCACCTTTACGTTCTAGAATTTCGGCTTCTTGTTTTAGTTTGTCAATTTCTTTTTTGTGAGCTCTAATTTTTGTAATGATTTCTTTTTCATTTTTCCAATGTACTTCTAGCTCGTTACTTTTTTCTTGCAGGTTTGCTAGATCTTTTTTTAGTTTGCTGGCGCGGTCTTGTGATTCTTTATCTTTTTCTTTTTTAAGGGCGCGCAGTTCGATATCAATTTTCATGGCCTGGCGTTTCATTTTATCTAGGTCATCTGGCATTGAGTCTATCTCCATACGTAGAGCAGAAGTAGCTTCGTCAATCAGATCAATAGCTTTGTCTGGTAAAAATCTGTCGGTAATATAGCGAGTGGACAGCTCCACGGCGGACACAATAGCCGGGTCAGTAATTCTCACACCATGATGTACTTCATATTTTTCCTTGATACCACGTAGAATGGCAATGGTGTCGTCGATACTTGGTTCATAAACTGTAATAGGTTGGAAACGTCTTTCAAAAGCGGCATCTTTTTCAATATGTTTTTGGTATTCTTTGATAGTTGTAGCACCAATAGTGTGGAGCTCACCACGGGCTAGAGCAGGTTTTAACATGTTGCTAGCATCCACCGCCCCTTCACTAGAGCCAGCGCCCATGATAGTGTGGAGTTCATCAATAAACAAAATCATTTGTCCGTCACTATCAATCACTTCTTTGAGAACGGCTTTGAAACGTTCTTCAAATTCACCACGAAACTTTGTTCCTGCCACCAGAGATCCAATATCAAGTGAAATAATTTCTTTGTCTTTTATACTTTCTGGCACATCACCGTCCACAATACGCTGAGCCAGACCCTCTACAATGGCCGTCTTACCAACACCAGGCTCACCAATCAGGACTGGGTTGTTTTTGGTTCTTCTAGACAAGACTTGCATTACACGTCTGACTTCGTCATCGCGACCAATCACTGGATCAAGTTTTTCTTTGCGCGCAAATTCAGTCAGATTTTTCCCATATTTTTCTAATGCTTGGTATTTGCTTTCTGGAGCAGGGGAGTCTACGCGTTGATTGCCACGGACTTCTTTTAAGACTTTTAAAACTTCATCATATTGAGTCTTTTGACGAGACAGAGCATCTGAAATTGGATTTTTGTTTGTTAGAAATGACAAGAGTAAATGTTCGACTGAAATAAATTCATCTCCCATTTTTTTGGATTCATTTTGAGCATTTTGCAAAACATACATCATGGCTTGTCCCATCAGAATCTGCCCCATACCACCACTCGGCACAGTACCTTTTTGTTTTGGCAGGTCAGCAATCATCTTTTTTACATCAGTCTCTATCTCTGGGAGGTTTACATTTAGTTTTTTTAGAATAGAAATAACCACACCACCCTGTTGTTCGAGCAAGCTCAAAAATAGGTGAGGGGGCTCAACTTGTGGTTGTCCATTTTCATTAGCAATTGCAGAGGCTCTCTGCAGAGCTTCCTGGGTTTTGTGGGTGAAGTTGTTTGGGATCATAAAGCATTGATTTAAACAGAAAATAAACTGATTTAGACTGAGTCTTATCACTCGTCTGTATAGAGTGATAGTAGTATACAAAGGTTGTATATTTTTGTCAAATAGTGGTAAACTTAAATTAAGTATTGAAGACAAACGGACTCTGGGAAAGGAGTCTTCCAATGAAGGTAGAGAAGGTCGTCAGTCGGTTTTTTGGTGCGAGGGGCTACACGTGTCTGATGAGCCCGATGACACGCTTCAAGTTCCTCAGGTATCCCATGTGGCTACTCTTTCTCATCAGAAGGTGGTTTGCCATCCCCAAGAATCTTCGGGTTCTCATCCCTCTCTGTCACGAAGCCATACGTAATCATGCTACGGATGAAGAACTGCGAGAGGTCTGCTGGGGTGGTGACAGGAAGGATGGGCTCATGCCAGTGGATCGCGCCCTCGCCTGGCTGAGGAATTCGAGAAACCAGAAGTACCTCGAGTCCTTGTCGAACATGAGAGTCGACATGACCTACGGACAGTTCTTCTTTCTTCTCTTTCCTTTGCGTGTCAAGGGCGAAGACTGATCGATCTTTTTTGCGTGACAGATGTCACGGTAGGGACCACATTTTCAAAACCACCCGGTGCCTGCTAAGTTTCTAAGTATTAGATATTTAGCAGGGAGAATAACGGGTGGTTTTGTTATTGCCAAAAAGTAGTAAATATTGTAGAATATAGCTATATTTTAGCATAAAATATGAAAGTTCTGGGAGTTCGCATAGACAAAGTCACCAGAAAACAAGCACTAGAAAAAGTGGGGGATTTTTTGAATAGTGATGGACAGTATAAAATCTTTACTCCCAATCCAGAAATGCTGGTAGATGCGCAGAAGGATGAATACTTTAAAGAAGTATTAAATAAAGGAGATTTAAATATTTGTGATGGATTTGGTTTGTCAGTGGTGAGTGGTGTGAAGAAAATATCAGGTGTAGATTTTATGGTAGATATCTGTGCTTTGGCAGAAGAAACTTGGAGGAGTGTTTATCTACTTGGTTCTGGTTCGGATGAAATTCTGGAGAAGGTGAAGAGTTCATTAAAGAAATCTTTTCCTAATTTGAAAGTCGTGGGTATTGACAAAGGTCCTGTGATCAGTGATCACGGATCAGTGATCAGTTACGACAGAGAAGAAAACAACGAACTTGTTGCAGATATAGTAATGACATCACCGGATATTTTATTTGTGGCCTTCGGACATGGTAAACAAGAAAAATGGATAGAAGAAAATCTAAAACAACTCCCAAGTGTAAAAGTTGCTATGGGTGTGGGTGGAAGTTTTGATTTTATTTCAGGTGGTGCAAAACGTGCCCCAAAGTTTTTACGCAAAATCGGTTTAGAATGGTTATTTAGACTGATACTGCAACCAAAAAGAATAAAAAGAATTTGGAAGGCAACATTTAAATTTATCTTTTTAATAATATTTAAAAATAGAACACAAATCTAACAAATTATAACAAATTTACTTAAATATTATTTGCGAAAATTTGTCTGATTTGTATAATTTGAGTTCTAT
>CAZRUM010000017.1:0-17541 GCA_964603435.1 uncultured Gammaproteobacteria bacterium
CTATTGCCGACTATATCCAGACCCGCGACAAGGAAGGCAAGAAGACGCAGGGCACTACCCAGCAAATTACCTATGTCTATTATCAAAAGGGAATGCCCGTCGCCCAAATCGCTCGGGAAAGAGATCTGAAACCCCAGACAATATATTCTCACCTAGCTGAGCTGTATGAAGAAGGCTACAGTATTGATCTCAAAAAATTTATCACCGCCCACGATCTCAAAAAGATAATGGAAGAGATAAAAGAAAACGGTGTGCCAGCCCAACTAAAAACTCTGTATAAAAAATTTGACGGGAAGTTTGATTATCACAAACTCAAGCTAGCTATTGCGCATTACAGAGTGAATTTTGAGAAGGGTGTTGTGAGGTATGATTAGAAACACCTAACCACTTTTTCACCTAACCACCTGACCACAGATATATTAAAAAACATCTGGGATTAGGGTGTTTTTTCATAGTGCGAGCAACCCCTCTAGTCTTCTTTTGACCGTGGCAACCCATCCCTAACCCTTCCCTTAAAAAGGGAAGGGAATCTTATTTCCTCCCCATTCTAAGGGGAGGTGCCCGAAGGGCGGAGGGGTTGCTCGCAGTAAAAATTTTAAATAAAAAAAACACCCCGATAATCTCAGATGTTTTGTTGTAGGGGTAACAGTAGGCTGGCTGGACTACTGCTATCCTTGTCGGTCTTTCCGACTCGGCGTCACTGCACTGCTAGTATTGTCATGTAGGCCGGGGTTAACAATCCCCGACTACTCCTTGTCACCTTTCTCCTTGGGGAAGGTGGGTCGCCCCCTCCGATCAACGTAACAGTCCTTGAGCAAGCGAGTGAAGCTATCGGGAAAATCGTAAGCCGAGAAGGGATCGTCGAGATCTCCTGACAAGACCACCTCACTCAGCCCCTTGCGGAACGCCTCGTCCAGGAAAGGTCCCAGATGGTCCTTGTGCTTTGGGTCGAGCTTCGCCGGGTTCAGACACCTCAGTGCCTTCTCCACCTTCAGACGAACTTCTTCCATGGCACTGGAATCACCGACACGTACAGCTGCGTCGAACCAATACTGGAGATACGGGGCACGTCTCATACCCTCAAGCTTGACGCAAGGACGAAGATGATAAGTGTGAATGAGCCTTGCCTGCTCGTCTCTCAGTTCGATCTCGATACTCACATGCACTGAGGGGTAGTAGCGCCCCTTCTCCTTCCACACCAGCTCCTTGAACTCGTAGAAGTGACAGAGTCTGCGGAGTTTGTCGATCTCCCCCCACTCGATGGTAAATGCGATGTTCGCGCGAGTGTCTTTTGAATCTTGGTGATCTGCCAACACTCCCAGACGGGTTACTTTCTTATTAGCCAACTTAGCTCTCCTAACTTCACAGATCTTCATAGGCCAGCCAGCCTAAGCACAGTTTTACATATTTTTGTGGTTTTGTCAATAATTTTACTCCCCCTATCAGGGGGAGTTACCTGCCCGCCAGTGCCAGTCATGGCAGGCGGGGAGGGGGTCATTCTGTGAGTTGGACGTTTTATTTACTAAAGACCCCTCCAATCCTCCCCTGCTAGGGGAGGTAATATAAAACAAATAAAAAAGACGTTGCGATGCAATGTCTTTTTTGTGAGTCTAACAAAGGTAAAGACGCGATTAATCGCGTCTCTACAACCATGGTTTATCTAAAATAAAAAAACAAAAATAAAAAACCGCTAAATCAAGTGGTTTCATAATTAGATATAATTTACTCCAACCTCTTGCTTCCAATCCCTGAAGCCAAATAATTTTCATCACTCACCATACTCTCACCCGTGGCTTCTTCGAGTTGTTGTTTAGCACCTTTGGCAATACCACCACCTTTTTTTGCTGATATAGCATTTTCATCAAATCCAGCTGACTTATCTTTTTTTGCAATCTGTGTAGTTGATAATTCTGCCAAAGCAGTAAAAAGTAACTCGGCCTCAGTCATTGCATCACGTAAATTTTCTTTATCAAGTTTTTTTAAAGCTTTGTGTTGGTCAGTAGTCAAGCCACTCCATTCTCGATGAATGATATTTGTTAATCTAGCATATTCTACCCCAACCCCAACACCACTTTCTTGCCAATAATCAGTTAGCTTATTTCTTACCTCTTGACCACGCATTCGATGTTCAATCCATTTTTCAGGTGCTCCCATTTCTTTCCAATTTTCTCTAGCTCTATTTATGGCTATTTCAGGGTTAACTGTTTCTCGTAGTCTCTGATAGCCAACTTTGGCCAACCATTGTTTAAATGGTTCTGCCTTTTTTGATGGAATTGATTGTATTAAACGCAAGATTGTTTCCACATTACCAACATCTGTTAGATATTTTTTACCATCTTTAGCTAATAATTTCAGTTGGTGACAATTTGTCACCGACTGATTCCCCTCTTTTGCCAAGCGCTCTTTTAGCTTATTCCAATATTTTCTAGCCTTTTGAAAATCATTCTGCTCTGTCAATACTTTAATTATGTCAACAACTGAAAAAAACCATTTTTCTTCTTTTTCTACCCATTTTCTACGTACAGGGACATCCTCAAATAGGACAATTGCTTTATTTGCATTTTGATCTGACATATTTTATAGATTATATTTTTTACCTTACTATTTTAACAAATTTAACCAATTTCTACAAAAAATAATCAGCTTCTCCTCTCCAACATCACGTCGAGGCACCCCCCCCTACTAAGGAAGGTGTTTTTCTAAAAAGCCCAGACACTCTCCGGCCACCACTTATATTTTGTCACATTTTGAAAATTATCTGCTGTCATGTTTTGCATATCTAGAACTCCTTCATTACGCACCTCTACACCAACATGCATATTATTAAAATTAACATTATCTAATAATAAATTACCACCATCCAATTTTATTCCATTTACAGTTTTACTACCTGTGTAATCACTAGACCAAGAAAACTCACTATTAAAAATCGTAGTGATAGAATTATTCAGATATATCATATTGTATGGCCTACGTGCATCTGAAAAAGTGACATTATTAAAATTCAAAATTGAATTATTTCCAATTATCATACCTTCATCTATATAGCTACCCGCCTTACCGGCCATTATATTGGCGTAATCAATTGTTGAATTAGAATTATTAAATATCATCTGACCCCAATTTTCATTTTGAGGAATAATATTAACATAAGAATCAGAACTACCTAAAATCTGCAAACTACCATCGACCACGATACTAGTAAGTATTTTAATATTTACTCCAGGTTCCACAGTTAGAGTTTTACCAACTGGGATATTTAGAGAAGAAAAATAATAATTCATACCGGTAGATAATGTGAGATCACCTGCCAAAACCTGTGAACCAAAATCAAAATATGCATCTGCATTGTCAAAAATATTATTGGCTAAAATAGGAAAATCTCTAGTAAATTTTATAGCTCCATCTGGATTAGAGAAATTTTGAAAAGTATTATTAGTAATTGAAGAATTAATTTTCTGGCCATTATTTTGTCCATAATTTTCTACAGCTTTCCAACCATCAACAAAAATAGAATTACTGACTGTAGTAGTAGAATTACTACCTGTGTCGGCTTGTGTCCAAATTACAGAATTTCTCAAATACTTTTTTTCATCTGGATCAATATAATTATATCTAAACTCAGTATTTTCCAAATCAACCACTGCACCAAAATTACTTATCACATTGGAAAAATATTTTTTCGTAAACATTGCCCCAGGTGAAGAGTATGAAGTCTGCCCGCCGTATAAAAACTTTGTGTAACTGGCTTGTAAACTTCCACCTGGTTCGACTTGAATTCTAGACCAATCACCTGGAGAGACAACACCCCCAATAAGGGAACGATTGGTTTCTACATAATTATTATCTAGAGCCGAAGTAAAAATAATAGGATTGTCAGCTGTACCATTTAGCTCTAGCTCTCCCAAAACTTTGAAATACGATGATCTATAACGCCCATACAAAACCACACCTGGCTCAACTATTATCTTGTAGCCAACTGGAATCTCAGTTTCATAATCAATCACATAGGGACTATTTTCTACAGTTAATATCCAAATATTACTTTCATCAAATTCATCTGCATAATAAAGATTTGGTTTTGCCAAACGCCAATAACCTGTATTAACATAACCAGGTGAACCATAAAAATCACTACCACTCATTGACCTAGCTACCGGAGCTAAACCACGATAAGTCTGCCAGTTGCTCGGAAAACTACCAGGAGCATTACTATCAACTCTTGCCATACTTCTATGCTGATTATTTTCCATTGAACCAGCAAACCAACCTGTCTGACAGTCCACCATATCAACTACACTGCCATTTTCGTCTTGTAAGACTAGCTCTTCTCCTTCGTCAGCCATGGCTCCTGTATAAATAATATCAGCTGGAATAAGATTTATTGTATTATCTTCATCTTTTTCCAAAAGTAAATAACCTTGAGCAGGAATTATAGTATTATTAATTTCATCCAGATAAACAGACACGCCATTTATCAAAACTTGCCACCCAGCAATATCAATGTCAGTCTCTGTATTATTGTATAATTCTATCCATTCATCATTTTTTTGTTTTGTCGAAGGGCCTGAACCCATCCAACCAATTTCGTTTATCACCACATCCTTTGGCCAGTCCGCTACTATTGATGTGCTCGTACTCCACTCTGAAACATTGCCCAGTGTGTCATAGGCTCTGACTCTAAAACCATATTCTCCTAAACGTACGGCTGTCATAGAGTACCCAGTACTTTTGGTGCTGGTAGCGAAGACCTGCCAATCGGTACTAGATGAATATTCTATGTCATATGACTCCACGCCCGAGCCAGCATCTACGCTGGACCAAGAAATATATAAAGTCGGAGTGGCGTATTCGCTCTGTATAGCAGTGACCACTGGTAAATCTGGCGCAGTTATATCTAAAAATAAACTTAGTGTAGTAGTGACAGTTTTTTCTGACACACTATTTTCTCCATAAACCGCAAAAATATTTTCACCTTCTGCTAATTCTACTTCCAACTGCCAAGCGATGGACGAAACTATTTCTGCTGTGGAGGTATTTATATAAACAGTTTCTGTAGCTTCATTTTTTGTACCGGCAATCATGGCAGTACTACTCGCAGTATATTCTGTAGATGTACTGTGGCTTGTGACTAGAATTTCTGGACTCGCTACCACGACCTCTGGTTCGGGTTCTGGTGCTGGGGTGAGTGACCCTCCCCCACCTCCACCGTAAAATATTTGTTTTACGGTTTCTTTTACCCCCTCCACAACCTCTTCAACTTTTTCTACTATTTTTTCGACAATGGTTTGTTTTTCTTCGTCGTCATTTTGAGACGTGCCAAGGCTCGTCTCTACAGGATCTTCCTCGCCCGCCTGTTCTGCCTCTAGCTGGACGGTGGGTTCTTCAACCTGCAAATCTATTTCCCAAAACCCTCCTTCAATATATTTAAAATTATCGTCTATTCTGACTGCCTGAACTTTAAAATTGTATTCACCAACCTCTGCCAGTGTATTTATAGAAAACAAAAACGTACCTACCTCTCCGGCTGGTACGTCTACCTGCAATAAAGCTGGTCGCAAACTAGTCACCCATGAGCTGTGGTGATACTCAGCATTTTTTGCCAACCCGCCGACTACATTCAACGAAATATTATTTTTCTGCCAATCTGCCGTGCCTGTGTTTTTTACCTTTACTTCCAGATTAATAACTTCACCTGGACTGACACTGGCAGTTTGTCTTGATTCTAAAAACTGCAGAGAATACGAACCAGTCTCTGCTTCTTCATTTTGAAATTGCTCTTCTTCTGTTTGATTATTTTGTTCATCACCGCTAGCACTAACTTCCTGTTCTCCTTCTGTCTGAACTTCCTCATTTTCTCCAAACAGATTTAAAAACTTCTGCCACCAGGATTTTTCTGTTGGTTGGGTTGATTCTGGTTCTGGTTTATTTACATTAAAAATTATAGCCGCAAAACCATTTTTAGACCAAGCATTAATAAATTCTTCTTTACTATACTCATTATTTTTTCCTTCTTTTTTACCAGGATCATTCACAAAAATTTTATTACCTTCAAATCCTGTAAGAACCATGAAATGTTTAACATCTCTAGAAGTACCTTTCCTCAACATGTTAGTATAAACAGCAACGATAACCGGATTTTTAGCTTCTATTTGTTCTTTTAAATAATTCCAATCTCCATCATTTCTAATACTTACGTCATCTAGATTAAAATCTGAATAATCAACCGAGATTTTTTTTATTTTTGTTACATTTGTATATTGCCCACTGTAGCCTCTCTGCGAATCACCATACTCTTCATACAGCCAATCGTCCAGTTTCTTTATACTTTCTTCATTCAGTTCAAAATTATTGTAGTAACCCTCTATCATTAAAAATGATGCTTGACCACAATTTCTTGTTTCAGTCCATATTCCAGGTGGAACTTGAGACTTAAAAGGGATGTCCAAAGTTTTACCAAAAACTAAACTAGGTAAAAACAAAATACCTACTAAAACAGATAACAAAAATATCCTCTCCTTAAAAATCATATTAAGAGATCAAAAAATTAGACAAGATAGAATCTATGAAATCTTCATCATCACAATTAAAATATAATGTATAAACATTACTTCCATTCTGCGTCTTATATTCTGGAAGGCCCGACCCAACATATTCTCCAAAATATTTGATCACATACCATGTACCATTCTTTTCTATTTCCTCAATCTTATGATCTGTACACTCACTATCTAAAGAACAACTCTCTTCAACGTCTCTATAAATATTATCTAAATAACCTAAGGAGCTTTCCACAGAAACCTTACAACCTGGTGTACCACCGTAACCTGGCTCTGGTTCTTTAAAATTTTGAATTGCTAAGCCATTCTCTGAGTTTACATATTTATCCTCGCCCACAACAACCTCAAACCCCTCCTCCACATTCCTCACAGTCTTAGTCCCATCTTCATTTTCTGTCACCTCAATATTTGAGACTTCATCAGTTGGAGCACTGACCTTATTAAAATAAAAAAAGCCAATAACAATGGCTAAAATAACAACTACCCAAATCATAAGTTTTTTGCAAGTGCAATTCATCTTACCACATTTGCAGGTTTGTTTTTCCATAAATTTTTATGTTAAATATTAATATGAAATATTATAGCATAAAGACAGCGGTGAGGAAATACAATAAAAAAAACACCTCGATAAAATCGAGGTGTTTTAACTTTAAAAGAAGCTTATTCTGCTTTTTTAACGTTTACGGCATTTAAGCCTTTTGGACCTTCTTCGACTTCAAATTCTACTTTGTCGCCTTCACGAAGATCATTGTATTCTACGTCAACTAGTGAGTTAGCGTGGAAAAAAAGATCTTTTTCTTCGCCTTCACGAGCAATGAAACCAAACCCCTTATCGGTAAGTCTGGCAATAGTACCTTGTTGCATATTTTTGTAAAACAAATGTGAGTAAGTTATCAAATTCTAGTGTGGGCCCAAACTCGACTCTGTTTGTTTTACGACACCGTTTTTGATAGCTACATAATACCATAGGACTTTTTTTCTGTCAAGCTCTATTACCTCTACAGGGCTAAAATAGGCTATTTTAGGGGGATAACTTCCCAAAACGGCAATCTATACCCATCTACTAGCAAAAAGCTTGACAAACTAGCCAAAACATGGTTAAATACTCTATCGCCCTTTTGACAACCTGAACGATAACGAAGCGGGTAGAACCCGCGTACAAGGAGCGAGACGATGCAGAAAAATACGTCGGCCATCGTGGCCATCCTCGTCGCCCTCTTGGCTACCGGCTGCATAGACGCAGGCTACGTCGGCGTCGGCGGTAGCACTCTGACGACACCCGATGTTGTCGAGCCCGGCTGGTACTGGTCGCCGGCCGAGGACGTCCGCGAGGAGGACGTGAGCGAGCCCGATATAGGCGAGGACCCTTACGACTGGTGTGAGGAGGACAACGATTGCGTCCACCTCGACTGCCTTTGTTGGCAGGGCTTCTGCAACCACCGTAGCGTCTGCGACGCCAAGTGGGCAGAAGTAGGCTCCTTCTGCAACACCGACAACACGGTCGACAACGAGTTCTGCTCTCAAGGGCTATGCATACTCGGCAGGCCCATCTCGACCCAGTAGCCGCCACCCTCAGGTGGCAAGGAGAAGCGCGGTCAGCATACTGACCGCGCGGAGATTCAGTGTATTTTTGCCTTAAAAAATATAGCGAAGCTCTGTAAATTTAAAAACCCTATACCGTTCTGGTACAAGGTTTTTTTTATTACTAAAAAATTACTTCTTTTCCATCACCACCCCAAAAATTTCATCTGTCTCAAGCAAAGTTTTAAATTCAGCTCCATTAGTGGCAAGCTCCAGACTATCATTTTCCTGCCAAACAGGCGACCAATTGTCTGGGTAAATAACTTGGGAAACAAACTCACTGTTTATGCCAGATTGTTTTTGAATTAATAGACTATAACGAGAAGTTTGTTTTTGAGTATTGTCTAAAAATTCTCTCCACCTATCAACGCCCTTATAATTCTCTTCGGCCCCCAAAACTTGGAAAGGAAGTTTGTAAGTAAAATAAATTTGAGTAGTTTCCCCAGGAGCCACCATGGACCAATTTCCAAAAGCAGTCTTACCAAATTCCTGTGTAACTCTGGTACCCGTCCCAGCATGAACACCAATCTCAACTTCATTATTTTTTAAATCTTCATCTTCTGCGTACCAAGTTTCTGGTACCCTAAAAGCATCTTCTGGAGGATAAACAAAACCACCAGCGTCAACAAGCTCGGCTCCCTCTGGGACATAAACACGCAGATAATCTACATTATTAACTCCATAAAACATCTCTCCCGGAAAACCTACATGCTCACGGGTAATAATAACCGTATCCACCACGAAACCATCTTCCCCTACTATCGCTTGGTGTTCAATTGTTTGTTTTATTCTAGCATCGCTCTTTTGTCCTTGAATATTTGTGTTCACCACTTGCAAATAATCTTGGTTATCACTCTCTTCTAAAATATCCCCAGTCCAAGCAAATGTTTTCATTTTACTTTGCACGTATTCATCATTAAAATAAACTTGGATTTCTTTTTGCTCAAGTGCTTCGTGAAGCCCTGCCAAAAGTTGCACTACATTGACAGCACTTAGACCCTCGAGTTGTGATAAGAAATCTCCTGCCAAATCTCCCAAAACTTCTTTTGGTTTATTTATCTCTTTATCATAATCCATCTCGACTTCATATTGCAGATCAGACAAAGCATCTTCGCCAGCAATTTCCAAACCATGTTCTTCACTAGACAAAGGACCTACCACAGCTAAAAGACGTTCGAGTACAGTGGCGTTAATAGCTATTACCCCGTCAACTGTGACTCCGCGAGCATTTTCATAAAACCAAGCCATTTTTTGAGCACTGGCTGGAAAATCAGGAAACCAGTTGGCATCTTGAAATTCCCAACGGCCATTGCTAAGCTGAAGCGGTAGTGGTGGTTCCACAAATTCTTTTAATTGACCTTGCAAATCGTAAGTTCCCCCACCTGGAACATCCAGATTCATTATCTTACCTTTTTGCACATCCATGATCGCAAAGCTTCCCATAAAACCACCGGTCGGCCTGAGCTCGTGATTATTTTGGAAGACCAATAAATAACGTTTGAATTGTTCACCTCCAAAAATCAACTCTATTGACTGCGACAAATCTACCAAATCCTGCATATCATCAATCATAGTAGCAAACAAAAATTTGAAATCATTAAAAGACTGCTGATATTCTACTGGCACAACTGAAGAATCAACTGCTGACATATCCTCTAGGGCTTCTCTGTACTGAGGCAATGAACTACGCAAATGATTTGCTAAGATATTAAATCTATCAGTCAAAGCCAATTCATCATTTTTTTCAGCTTCTCGCACACCTTTTACAAGATAGGTATTGCCCAGCGCCAAGTGATGACCAGCTTGAAGTAAATGCTGACGGCTAGTCACTTGTTTACCCACTACTGGCAATAGTCCTGCTACAAATTGCAAAACTTTATATTCTTTTTCTACAATATCATTAGCCTCACCAAAAGAATTGAGAGCAGAATTCAAATCGTACTGAGCTTGATCTACATTGGCAGAAATAGCCGCCACAGTTGAAGACTGCAAAGACAAAAAAGCATTGGTACTAGACTCTACTACCCGTGCACTTGTGTCTTTTATATCATTGTAATAACCTATGGCTGGAAAAGGTATAGCCACTAGCAAAAACAAGGCAATGCTAGAATATGCAAGTTTCTGATAATTTAAACTCGGAATTGCAGACTTCAAACCAGAAACTGCAGATTGGTAATTATCAAAAAAATTCTGTTTAACTTTTGTTAAATTTATTTTTAATTTCTGTCCAATTTCTTTGCTTATATTTTTTCTAACGACTCTTTGTTTTTTATTTTTTTGTTTCACTACTGGAGTCTGATTAGCTCTTTTAACCATTCCCCCAAAATCCAACTCCGCCCATCTTTCTTTTCCGACAACTTCTTCTTTAAAAGCCTTAACATCTTTCCAAATATCTTTAGGTAATTCTTGTTTCAAATCAACCACATGTGGTGAACGACGGTGAGCTTTGGCAACCTGAACCAAGACTACCGGACTTTTTTTGGTAATCTTTTCAACTATTTTTTTTGTAGAAGTATTCTCTGTTAGACTGGGACACGTTCTTCTGTCATGTCCCACTTTTTTGCAGAGTGAACACTTCCTTTTTTTTATGCTTTGTTTAGCCATTTCTACAGCAAATTAAGTTATAAGCAGAGTAAGCAAATTAAGTTATATCACAAAAAATAAAGCTTAATTTGCTTACTCTGCATATTCTGCTTATTACTGGTTTATTATACCATATTTTTTGGCTCTATGTAAGAAAAAACCACCCTATCTGTGGATGATTTTTACTATTTTTAATTTACTTTAATCCTTTGCCTCAATATGATCTAACTCTTCTGGAGATATCCTGAATTTACCATCTCTAACTCCACGTCTATCAAGCATTTCATCGTGGTTTTCACTAATAATTAACGAACTAAAATCAAGCTCTTTTGCAACTTCATCAATTTTCTGTATTATATCTAAAAATTGATCCGCCAAATCCGGCCTACCCGCTTCCAATGCTCCCCCCACTGCTCCAGTTATAGTGAAAGATGTTTTCATAAAATTAATCTCAGTAGACTTTCTCCTAATATCGAGATTATTAATTGCACTAGCTTTTTTGTCATTTGCCATCTCTACACTATGTGGATCTGCTGTTTCTCCTTTTTCTACACGAGCATTTATTCTAGCTATCAAATCTTCAGCATCTCTCAACTCATCTTCACTCTCTTTAATATTTTTTACTCCTTTAAGCAATTGCTCTTCAAAATACACCTTTACAGCATTAATAAAATCTTCTGGACTTTTAATTTCTTCTGCTGATGGAAGACTACCTGCCCGATAATCACCATATTCTGGAGGATTTTTTATTAGACCAGAAAACTTTTCTTTTCCTGTCTCATATTCATCAGCTGCTCTCTGTTCTTCCATATTTAGATTAAAAGGACAATCCTCAAAAATTTCTTCTCTAACTTCACCACGCTGTTCGTCTGAAAAACTAAAATCAGTATTCATAATATCTTCACGAGTGACTTCCTTTCCATAAGACAATTCTCCCTGTTCATCTTCTTCGGCCACATAAAACCGATTAGTAGAAGCATCTCTCACATAAATAGGCATTCCCAATTCTCGTGCCACACCAAATACTTCATCCTTATATTGATAACCACTACTCACCTTACCTGTACCCGTTTTACTATCGTCTGTAATAAACAAGCCAGCTACTTCTGGTTTAGCTACAATTATCTCGTTGTAACCACCAGATTTTTTATTGGAAGTCACAGCCTCATCAATATCAGTTTTTATATCTATTCCCTCTCCTGCATTACCAGTTCTTTGGATTCTCTCCTTTCCAACAGTAACACTCCCAGAATCGCCAGAACTAGCTTGTTTTACAGAACCTTCCTTCAAAACTACTCCGAATAAACTAGCATAAGTTTTATCTTTAAATTCATCCTCATCTTGTGCCAAACGTAGACTAGAAGTAGATATATCAGGTTGCAAACCCATAACCATTTTCAATTTCTGAGCAAAATCGATACCTTCGCCCTTATTGCGCAAAGCTGTAGTCTGACCCATTCTATCTGAGGATGGTTCTATAGTGTGAACAAAAACAGCGTTATGTTCAGCACATACATTTCCAATGTCTCTCGTTTCTTTGTCTTCAAAATATTCTTGTACGGCTTCTGAAACTTTGTCTTCAAAACTTTTGATAGAAGCTTCTATACCTTCCAATGTCGACTGATCGTTCGCTTCATCTTCAAGGTCTCTAAGTAATTCATGAACTTTTTGCCAATCTTGTTTCATCTGTTCTACATCTTGAGTCTGTATATCAATTTGTTTTTTTAATCTTTGGATACTGACAAACTCAAGGACTTTACCAAGCGTTTTACTTTGTTTACCATCAAGTTCTCCTTGTAAAAATTCTAATTGGACAAGAGCTTCTTCTTGTTTTATTTCCCGATTCTGAACTTCCTTTTCAAATTCAGCAATTCGTTCAGCCAAAATTAGCTGACGTTCTTGCTCAGCTTCTTTTTGTTCTTGTGTTTCAGTACTTAGTTGCTCTGCCTCCCCTCCCAATTTATTTTCAACAACAGCTAAAGCTTCCTCAGGTACAGATTCCAAAAAATTTTGTCTATTTCCTTCAATCATATAATAATAAATTATTTTTTATAAATACTTAATGTTTTCTCTGCTAATCTTTTACTTGAAAATCGCTTCAAATTCTCTCTGGCATTTTGTTTTAGTTCACGACGCACATCTTCGTCTAACAAACCCTTTTCAATTATTTCGGCCATTTGTTCTATATTTTCTGGGTCAAAGTATAAGGCTGATTCTCCTAATACTTCTGGAAGACAAGACGCATTGGAGGATACTACAGGAACACCATTTTGTTGTGCTTCTAGTGGTGGAATACCAAAACCTTCGTACATACTAGGGAAAGAATACAGCGAAGCATTTTTGTATAGCTCAACCAACTTCTCATCTGAGACAAAACCCAAATACCTAACATTCTGCGCATTCTCAATTTTTTCTTCTAGTCTTTTATAGAAATAATTCTCTTTGCCTGCTAATAGCAATCGATATTCACCAGTCTTTTCTTGCAATAAATTCCAAGCCTGCAACAATCTATCCAAATTCTTATGAGGATAAGCTGCCCCTACGTATAAAACATATTTTTTATCTTCCAAATTCTGTATTTCAGAGTTTGTACCACTTTTGAAAGGAGCTTGGTATGTTACACTCATCTTTTCTAAATCTACCCCCAAAGTCTCATGTACATCTTGCCTGGTAAACTCGCTGGTCACAATGACATGTTTGGCTTTTTTAACAGCATGTTTAATTAATAAACGATGTATTTTATCTTTCAACCAAAATTTTACTGGACCAAGTGTAGTAGCTTCTGGTCGGGGAAATTTGTACATGATAAGATCATGAATTGTTACCACAAATGGAGCGTTATAAAACAACGGTACATTCCAATGCGGGAAATGCATCAAATCTACTTTCTCTTTTTTGATAATACTTTTAAAATTAACTTGCTCAGCCCAAGAATACCACGGAATATCAGCTAATACTTTTTTAAAGTTATCACTCTCCCCCACCTCATCCCAATTGTCACTTTTTAAAAACAAGACATACTGATTTTTCTGATCAATTTCTTGTAAATGCAAAACTAATTGTTGTGTGTAGCGTGCTAGCCCAAACCCAGGACCAAACATCCTACAATCAATACCTATTTTCATAAATATGTTACTATTTTTTTACCCCGCACCCTTGTGGTGCTGGGGTCATAATAAATTTAAAAATTCTTCTGTAGTTTTATCCCAAGTAAACTTTTCTGCTTGGTTTTTTTGTTTCTCGATAATTTTAGTTCTTAAATCTTGGTCCGGTAATAACAATTTCATACCTTTCTCAATCTCATCTACATTATATGGATTTACCAAATACGCACTTGTCCCCACTACTTCTGGTAAAGACGAACGATTGGAAGTAATAACTGGCACACCGGAAACCATGGCCTCTAAAACCGGCAAACCAAAGCCTTCGTAAAGACTAGGATAAACAAACAAACTAGCGTTTTGATAAAGCCCAAGCTTATCTTCTTCTACCACATATCCAATATACCTCACTCCAGGGGTATTTTCAATTTGTTCTAAAACTTTTTTATTTTTCCAACCTCTACTCCCAGCCAAAATTAATTCAAAGTTCAGAGTTCGTAGTTCAAAATTTTTATAAGCCTCTATAATACTTAAAACATTTTTCCTTGGTTCGAGTGTGCCTAAATATAATAAATATTTCTCTGGTAAATCTAAATTGTTAGATACTGTATTTTGTTTAATATGTGATGAAACAGCCGGATAAAGTACTTCCACCTTTTTACTTTCCATTTTATACTTACTAATAATATCACGTTTTGTATTCTCCGACGGTGTCAGAATTATATTTGCTCGTTTACACTGACTTTTTGGTTTCAAAAACCAATGCCACAATCTTTGTTTGTTTGTAAAACACTCAGGCATTATTTCAAAAGATAAATCGTGCACAGTCTGAATATGTTTTACTTTTTTTGATAAATTTGTAAAATTCAGATTTGGTGAAAACCAATAATCCAATTTCTTCTCAGTTAATTTGTCCAACTTAATCATTCTCAACCAAACAAAAAAATTCAACAACTTATTTGGATATTTCTTCTGAATAAAATGAACATTCTCCTGACCCCACTTGGGAATGTTTTTTGAAACATCTTTATTAGAATTGTAAAATAAATAATACTGATTTTTACTGTCTTTTTCAAAAAGTGAGTTTAAAAAACCGAACGTATATTCAGCAACGCCGGTTCTATTTTTTTCCATTAGACATCTAATGTCTATTCCAATATTCATACTATCTAATATCTAACTTACATTGTTCTAAACCTTGTTTGAATTCATCATATCTATCTTGGATATGACGCTCCACTCTACTTTTAAAATTCTTTTCATCAAACTTTAGAGCCCAATTGCGAATATAATCTGGATACCAAAGTTCATGATCAAAATTAATCACCGCATCCAAAATTGACTCCCAGGATTGTTCGTTGAAAAATATTCCGGTCTTGCCTGGAATGACAGTCTCGGTCACCCCACCTACACCATAAGCAATCACAGGTCTGCCTGCAGCCATAGATTCAATTGGGGTAATACCACAATCTTCTACTTGCGGATGAAGGAATGCTCTAGCCTTACTTAATAATTCTGCTTTCTCTTCTTCTGACACACGACCAAGAAATTCTATATTTGGTTTAGCCATATTCTTCAGATTTTCTAATTCTGGGCCGTCTCCAAAAATTTTCAAAGGTATTTTCAAGCGATTGAAAGCTTGAATAAGCAAATCAAATCTCTTGTAAGGAACCAAACGCCCACCAGAAATAAAGTAATCCCCCACTTTATCAGTAATTTTAAATTTATCAGTATCAACTGGAGGAAAAATAATGTCACTATCACGACGATAATATTTTTGGATACGATTTCTGACAGTCCCCGAGTTTGCAATAAAATGATCCACCCTGTCCACACTCATCTTATCCCACAAGCGCATGTGGTGAATTATTCTTGGCAAAGCTAATTTGATTAATTTATTATATTTCAAATCTTCAATGTACTCGTGTGTATCAGTCCAGAGATATCTAGTCGGAGTATGGCAATATGACACATGCAAAGTCTCAGGACGTGTCAAAACACCTTTGGCAAAAGCAGAGGTGGAAGACAACACCACATCAAAACCATGCAAATTATGACGCTCGGTTGCTCTTGGCATCCAAGGAAAATACCATTTGAATTTTTTTCTACCCCACGGCATTTTGGCAATAAAAGACTCACGAATATCAGCCTCAGCAAAATCTGTGATCTTGTCTTTATCATGAAACAAAACAAAAATTGGAGCCTCTGGCCAAATTTCATGAAACGCCTTTAGGACTCTTTCTGCTCCCCCATCTTGAGCTAGATAATCATGTACTAATGCTATCTTCATACTTACAAAACTTTTCTTTTCTTAAATAAAATAAAAGGGGTTTTAACAAAGATAATAATATCCAAAAATAAATTCCATTTTTCTATATAAAACACATCAAGTTTCATTTCATCTTCAAATTCCAAATCACTTCTACCAGAAATCTGCGCCAAACCAGTAATACCAGGTTTTAGAGTGAAAACATGGCGATACTCCTCCTCGTAAATCTCTACCTCGCGTGGCTGGTGAGGACGTGGACCCACAATACTCATAGAACCAGCCAGAACATTAAAAAACTGAGGTAACTCATCAATACTAGTAGCACGAATAAATCTACCAAACTTTGTCACTCGAGGATCGTCTTTAATTTTGTAAATTGGTCCTTTTTTGGAACCTTGTTTTTTAATTAATTCCTTTTCTTGAATCTCAGCTTTTTGCCCTTCTTTACCAAACTGTGAACCTGTCGAATCTTTCTGGAACATTGATCTAAATTTTAAAGTAAAAAACTTTCTACCACGCAGACCAACCCTTTCATTTTTGTAAATAATTGGTCTACCAGTTTCAATTAGAATTATCAAAGCTGACAACAGCATGATAGGACTAGTGATAATAATTACCACCAGACTCATCACAATATCAAAAATACGTTTTAAGACTCTACCCCAACCATCCAAGGTTGTACGTTTTAATTCTACTACTGGTACACCAGCCAGAGCAGTTACCACCATATTAGCACTGTAAGTTGCAAACAAATCAGCTGAATATTTAAAAACAATATGATGTTGATTGCAAAAGTGTAAAAGCCCTAAAGTCTCTCTTCTGTCGGCTCCCGGATTGGTAAGAATGATTTCATTTAATTTTAAACCTTTTAATTCTTTTGCTAAAGAATTGTTAAATTTTTCATAAGTCGCCACCACACTATAGCCAAGTTCTTTTCTTTTATGAAGAGTCTCGGCAATACTAGTAGTAACTTCTTCTGAGCCAATCACGACTACACGACGCAGTCCAATTCCAAAACGATAAAGCAAACCTTTCAGACCACGCATTAGAATCCTGCCAATACTCACATAAACAATCGCGAATACAAATCCAGCAGCTACTAGAAAGCGTGAGTCAAATTGTTGTAAAGCAAACATGACATACAAAGCAATAATTCCCAAACCCACACTACAAGCTAAAAATACACGCATTAGATCACGAGCCAGCTTCCTATTTTGATTGGCAGAATAAAGACCAAATATTGCAAAAATTAATACCCACAAAATACCTACCACAAAAATAATCTCACTAAACTCTACCAAGCTCAATTCAAAAACTACTGGACGCAACTCGATAGCCCAGTCAGTAAAACGGAGATAATAAGCTGATATTCCAGCCAAAACAAGTAACACAAAATCAATTGGCACCTGCAAAACCATGAGTATTACTTCTGATCTTTTCATAAAAA
>CAZRUM010000018.1:0-16922 GCA_964603435.1 uncultured Gammaproteobacteria bacterium
ATAGTGAAATTTCACGATAAGCCCAAGCTTGTTTTGTAAGATCATCATAAACTATCAAAACATCTTCGCCTTTGTCGGCAAAGTACTCAGCAATGGCAACACCAGCATATGGAGCAATAAACGACATAGAAGCTGCGTCAGATGCACCAGCTACAACAACTGTTGTGTATTCCATAGCACCAGTCTCTTCCAATTTTGCTACAATACGAGCTACTTTAGACTCTTTTTGTCCAACAGCCACATAAACACATTTCATGTCCTGACCTTTTTGGTTGATGATAGCATCAATGGCAATCGCAGTTTTACCAGTTTGTCTGTCGCCGATGATAAGCTCACGTTGACCACGTCCGATAGGTACCATAGAGTCAACTGACTTAATACCAGTCTGAACAGCTTGGTGAACTGGGTGACGTTTCATAACACCAGGAGCAATCTTTTCTACTGGATAAAATTCTTTAGTTTTAATTTCTCCTTTGCCGTCAATTTCTTGCCCAAGAGCATTTACTACACGGCCAATCATAGCCTCTCCTACAGGTACTGACAAAATACGACCAGTACGTTTCACAGTGTCGTCTTGTTTAATACCTTTGTCTTCTCCCAAAATCATAGCACCAACAGTCTCTTCTTCTAGATTTAGAGCCACACCCATGACTCCACCTGGGAATTCAAGCATCTCTTGTGATTGACATTTGGTAAGGCCATTCATACGGGCAATACCGTCACCCACTTCGATAACAGTACCAACCTCTTCGGTTTGCACAGTCTTTTCAAAGTCAGCAATGTGCTTTTTTAGTTCTTCAACGATTGCATTTGTAGACATATGTATAATTTTATATTTTATAAATAATAATTTTTTAAGTTATATCTTTTCTAATTTTTTCTTTTCTGTAATTAAATAATCATATATTCCATCCAACAAAGTATTACCTAATTTTATATCTTCTTTTTCGACTCTTTCCTTTCCTCTGACCGCTTCCATTAATTCTTTTTCCAATTTTATTACATCTGGTGGTAAATCTTTAAATTTATGCTGTATTGATCCTGACATGGATACAATGTGTTGAAACCAATTTTTACGGACCTTATCTTCTCCTAAAAAAGTACCTTTAAATTCATCATCTATCATTTCTTCAGGAATTTCGTCACTCCAATTATCTTTTAAATATTTTACTTGCAAAAGCATTCTTTCCAGGATAGTCTTTTTTTCTTCTGGGTTTACAGCTCTTTCTCTGTGTGGAGTTTCACCTGTCATATTTTCTAAACTAAACTTTGTTTTAAACTATTTAACTGTGTTTTTAGACTTCCGTCTAATATCTTATCTTCAGTTCTAACAGCCACACCACCAAGTAGACTTTGGTCTATTGTCTCAATTGCTTCCACTTGCTGACCGAACGATTTCTTAATATTTTCCAATGTAGTTTCATCAAGTTTTCTAGCAGACATTATTTCTATCTCTACTACACCAGCTTCTTTTTTCGTTATACTTTCAAATTCTTTTATAATATTGCCGGCTTGTTTTAGTTTTTGATTCGCAGACAAAACAGCAACAAACTTTTTTAGAGCTTCTGTCAATTTATCACCCGAAAGATCTCCTGCAATTTCGTACAAGGCTTCGGCGTATTGTTTATTGGAAATTTTCTTTGGCATAATATTATAGTGATTACATTCTAATTTCGAATCTATACGAATTTTCGAATTACGAAAATATATTTATGTAGTATATTCGAAATTCGTAAATTCGTACCACGAAGTGGTTTTCGTAATTAGAATGTTATTTCATATCCTCAATCGTCTTTTCAATGAGTGTTTTATCCTTCTCATCTGTCATCTTTTCACTCATAATTTTTTCTACAGCAGCTACAACTAGGTTTATAGTTTCTTTTTTAATATCATCCATTACCTCTTCTTTTTCAGCTTGGATATTTTGTTTGGCATGTACAATTAGAGTTTCAATTTCTGTTTTAGCTTTCTCTTTCATAGTCCCTGCTAGACCGTCAGCCTCTGTATGAGCAAGTTCTATCAATTTATTAGCCTCCACCTTTGCTTCATCAAGTTTTTCTTGATATTTTTGTTCGCTCATTTGTAGATTTGTTTCTACTTTTTTTGCATTATCAAGACTGTCGTCAATCATTTTCTTACGTTCTTCCAATTTTGTAGTTAATGGTTTTAATATTAAAAACCAAATAATGACGGCCACAACAGCAAAGTTTAAAAGTTGAAACGCAAACAATTGACCGTTTAGACCAAGTGAGGTTGCTAAACTTTCATCGACAGCAGTTGTACCATGTGTGTCAGCTACTTCTGTGTGAGTATTTACCACTTCTATTTCTGCATGTGTGGTTTCCACTGCAGGCTCATTATGTTCTGGCATAAAATTTATTTAAAATAATTCAGTCAGACAGGACCAAATTGATCCTGTTTTGATCGCTTTATTTTAAAGTGAAAACAACTACAAGTGCATAGATAGCGATAGCTTCGGCAAATGCAGCGCCCAATAGCATGGGTACAAACAATTTACCAGCAGCTTCTGGGTTACGTCCGATAGCTTCCATAGCTTTGGCAACAAGTTTACCAATAGCTAGGGCTGGAAACATACCACCGATTCCCATAGTGAAAGCTTTTGCCATCACTACAATTGATGCGTGGTCCATAAAATTTATGGTTATTAGATAGTGACTACGACGAGGAGGTTGGGTTGTTTAGCCTCGTTAGAAACCATCTGTAAATTAAGGAGTACAGAATAAGAAAAAAACTTTTTACTTCTTATTCTTTATTCCCTATATTAGTGATCTGCTCCGTGTGGTTCGGCTGTTGCAACTGTAAGATATACAATTGTAAGCATAGCAAATACGGCTGCTTGGATAAGACCAACTAATAATTCTAATAACATGAAAGGTGTTGGTACAAAAGCAGCTACTAGAGCAGAAATAACTGTAATCAAAACTTCACCAGCAAATACATTACCAAATAAACGAAGGGACAAGGAAACTACCTTGGCAATTTCAGAAATTATTTCAATTAGACCAACTACAAATTCGATCAATGCTGTAAAGACAGAGATAAGACCAGCTCCAATACCTTCTTTAAATTTTTTAAAACTTTTTACCACGTTGACAATCTGAACAAATTTTCCTAAGTGCGTAAAAATACCAATGGTAGCAAAAGCATACACATGAGAAGCAACAATAGCCACTAGTGCCATAGACAAGGTCAAATTCAAATCAGTGTTGGCGGGACGCAAGAGCATGTTATGTCCCATGGTAATACTACCAGTACCAGGAAGTAGTCCTAGCCAGTTTGAAAGTAAAATAAAAAAGAAGATCGAACCAACTACTGGCAAAAAGCGCAGAGTTTTTTTACGATCTCCAGTCACCTGGTCAAAATAACCGAGTACAGCTTCTACAAAAAATTCACAGGTATTTTGAAGTTTGTTTGGTCTAAGACGTGTACTTCTTTTTATCAAAATTCCCAACACTAAAAAAATAGCAATTGCGATCCAGGCATTTATCATTGTGTTAGTAATATTGATATTACCAATATGAAAAATTATCTCTGGGGCTAATGGTGGAATGTGAATATCAGTCATATTATTTTAGAAATATTTTGTTTTGGCTTACATTCTAATTTCGAATCTATACGAATTTTCGAATTACGAAAATATATTTATGTAGTATATTCGAAATTCGTAAATTCGAACCACGAAGTGGATTTCGTAATTTGAATGTTATTTTTTTTCTTCTTCATTTTCTATTCTGTCATATTCTTTGCCATATCGCTTGGCTTTGTTGTAAATCATTTTACCAGAAAGCAAAGCGGCTGATAAGAAAGCAAATATGGTGAATAGAGCACCACTTTCGTATCTAGCATCTAGCCATTGTCCGATTAAAACAAAGATTACCACTGGAGCAGCGATAGACAATCCAAAATCTCCTGTAATCTTTAGACCCATCATCAGATATTCTCTGTCTTTAGGGTCTTCGGGCAAAATAGGCATAAATTAGCCAAAAAATTAAGTTGTATAGGAAACGCCATTATTTTACCTTGTTTTTCAATACTAGTCAATATCTATTTTAAGTTGAGAATGTTAATAAGTTTTACCACCCAGAGAGATTTTGAAATAAATATAGCTTAGCCCTATTGACAAAATCTATCTTTTATTGTAGTATCCAAGTAATTATGGCTGTCGCAAACTATGCGATTTTGGCTGTAACACACAGAAAAAAGAGAGGGGCAAGATGCCTGTCGAGAAAAGAGGTCGAGAAAAAACTCCTCCCCCACGCTCTGTGCCGGTCAAGAGCGAGTCGGGAGTTGCTGGCCGCAAACATGTGGTGCGAAATGATCAAGGTGGGTATTCCCTGAGGGACTCATTTGGAGCGGGCCCTGATACAGGGAATTACACTGCGAAACGGCTCAACGCTTCTCGTTGGGGGAATGGAGGCTTCTTCAGAGAAGATGGTTGAGAGCGACAGTCACCCCCCCCCACACAGACATGGGTGATCTGTGCAGGGGGAAGGCTGGAAATAAAACAACCTGATATCACTAGCCTGCTATTAATATATTTAATAATAGACTAGGGAGGTAATCAGGTTGTTTTATTTTTTTATTTTAACAAACAACCCCAAAGCATTTTTTAATGTTTGTTCTCTCACTTCGTCTTCTGGTATCTTTTTTACTTCAGCGATTTTCTTTGTCACTTCCTCTACCATCCATGGCTCACAACGCTCTCCCCTATATTTTTGTGGAGCAAGATATGGTGAATCTGTTTCGACCAGCATTCTGTCTAGCGGACATTTTTCTAGTACTTCGAGTAATTCTTCTTGTGGTTTCGGATCAGTTTTTTTTGGGGGGAAAGTAACAATACCTGTAAAACCAAGATGTAGACCTAATTTTAAAAACTTTTCTGCATTGGTCCAGTTTGAACTATAACAATGTATAACGCCCCAATTCTGATGGAGTGGAACGACTGAAGAATCCCGTTGTACATGAGTCAATAAACGGGATCTTTCGCTACGCTCAAGATTGGTTAGGAGTTCTATCATCTCATCATAAGCATCTCTTACATGAATAACTAGTGGTAAATTATGTTTTTTTGCAAATTGATATTGTTTGGTAAAGATTTCTTTTTGTTTTTCTACCACAACTTTCCTGTCTACATCTTTAGGTAAATGAAAAAAATCTAATCCAGTCTCCCCTACTGCTATTACTTTTTCTGATTTTGCCAGCTCTCCATAATACTCTTCATCAAAATCTTCTTCTCGTGAAACAAAGCTATCTTCTTCCTCGTCTATATGAGTTGGGAAAAGATGCACAGGGTGAAGACCTATAGTTGCATAAATATCATCGTACTTCTCTGCAAATTCTACAGCTTTTTTTGAAGTGTTTTTTTGTGTACCCACTGCATTTAATATTGTGTTTTTATCACGACAAACAGAGATGACTTCATCGAAGTCATCTTTGTAAGCGTTAAATTGAATGTGACAATGTGTGTCTATTATTCGAGTCATAATCATTAAAAAAGCCTTATAGAACACAGATTTAACTGATAAAACAGATAAAAACAGATCTGTTAAAATTATTTTAATCTGTTAAATCTGTGTTCTATTTATTTTCTTAGATTGACTATAGGAGAACTCCCTCAACAAAATCAACTGAGCTTTGTAGTATTCTAAGAGCCTCTGGTAAAAGAGGCAGTAATACATTGGCCATGGAAATACAAATCGGAGCCAAAAAGGAATCGGCAATGCGAATCATGATAGCTTCTGATAGTGGAAATTTGTCTATAAAATATAAAATAAGACCAATAGTAATCATACCTTCAAACAAGCCTATCACAACTCCCAAAAATCTATTAATACCTTTTATAAATGGCATGCGTGTAAGAAAACTGAGCGATTTGTCTACAATCCAGAAACCAAAACCAACTAATCTATTTATTATCACAAAAGCAATAATAAACATAAGTACCTTTGGCATGTTACCTTCCCAACCTGTAATGCTCATTAGCCAACCAGCCATTGGTTCGTAATAGCGAGAAGCTAAGTAAGCACCGAGTACTGTACCCAAAAGTGAACCTAGAGTATGGATAAGACCAAACCAAAAACCAAAAATGGCAAAACCACCTATGATTATAAAAAGGATGACATCAAATAAACCCATATAATTTATTTAAAATTTAAAATTATTTTTCTAAGCGAGGAAAAAGTATTTCTCCTTTTTTTATTATACCATTTTCTTCTAATTTACCCCAATCATGTGAAGTATCTTCCGTGCCTAACTGTTTTAGAATCTTTTCTGCAGTCTCAGGAATGATCGGTAGAAGTGCAACGGCGATATGACGCAAGCTTTCTGCTAGTTGATAAAGTAAATCGGAAATGTCTTCTCCAGCCTTTGTTTTTTCCCAAGGTTTTTCATCAGAGATTGTTTTATCTAATCTTCCAACTAAACCATTAATTTCTTCTACTATCTTATCGAATTCATAAGATTTAAAATTCGTATCATAATCTTTCCAGAATTTATCAATTCCAAAACTTATATCATTTTGGGCAGGAATTTTACTATCATTATATTTTTCCAACATTGCCAAAATTCGAGAAGTTAAGTTCCCCACTCCGTTTACAAGGTGAGCAGTATAAAATTCTTCAAATCTTTCAATAGCAAAATCGCCATCTTCATGAGAAGGAACTCCACCGAGTAAAAAATAGCGGATAGCGTCGGTACCGTATTTTTCTACCACTTCCACAGGATCTACCACATTACCAAGACTCTTGCTCATCTTTTTTCCACCAGAAGTAATAAAACCATGAATAAAGACTTGTTTTGAATTTGGTAACCCGGCAGACATGAGCATAGCTTGCCACATGGCAGTCTGCTGACGCAAATTGTCTTTTCCAGCCACTTGTATGCCTGGCCAAAATTCTTTGTATTTTTCTGTTTCATCGGGCTTGTCCACCATAGCCTTGGCGGAGGTGGGCCAACCTAAAGTTGAAATATAATTTACTAGTGCATCAAACCAAACATACATAACATGATTATCATCCCCTGATACTGGTACACCCCAAGGCATTTTTTCTTTTAATCTTGATATACTAAAGTCTTGCAGACCTCTCTCTACAAATTTTGTAATCTCGTTTTGTCTATGTGGTGGAACTACAAAATTAGGATTATCCTTATAAAGTTTTAATAATTTGTCTGTATAATTTGAAAACTTGAAAAAATAATTTTCCTCATCAATTAATTCAATTTCTAAATTTGGGTGATCGGGGCATTTTCCGTCCACTAGTTCTGAATCTGTCTTTTCTAATTCGCAGCCAGCACAATACTTTGTTTGATAATTCTTTTTGTATATATCCCCATTTTTTTCGCATAGTTTCCAAAATTCTTGAGCAGCCTTAGTATGATGCTCATCTGTAGTGCGAATAAAACTGTCATAACTAAGGTTGAGGAGTTTTTTTAGTCCATCAAACTTGGAAGCGTATTCATCACAATATTTTTGTACATCCTTCCCCTCTTCTTCAGCTTTGCGATAAATTTTGACACCATGTTCGTCTGTGCCAGTATTAAAAATAACATTTTCACCAAGTAAGCGATGATAACGTGCTAATGCATCAGCCTGGATAATTTCTAAAGCAAAACCAACATGAGGTTTGGCATTCACATACGGAAGAGTTGTTGTTATATAATATTTTTCTGACATAAATTTGTTATTAACACTTGACAAAATTATCTTTTTGATGTTTAGTACATATGCGCTTTGGTCATCAACGTCGTATAATGGGTACTACCCCCTCGACACGATACGCTCTGTCAGGTTTTGATGGTTAATGAGATCGAAAGCGTCGGTGTATAGTTAGTTTTCACACTCCTATCTTCGAGCCACGGATAATAGTGACCAAGAAGGCTTTTGAAGAGGAGTGCGGATGCTAGCTTGCACCGCCCTCATTTTTTCTAAGCATCACTATAGTGTGGTGTTTTTTTATTTACTAACAACCACTACAAACTCTCCTTTTTCGGAGATTTTTTGTTCTAAAATTTCTTCAATATTTCCACGATAAATTGTTTCAAACTTTTTTGTGAGTTCACGACAAATACAAATCTGTCTATTTTTATCCAAAACTTCCGCCAATTCTCCCAAACATTTTTTTATTCTATGATTAGATTCATAAAAAGCTACTGTAAATTTTACTTCTGCCAATTCTCTAAAATATTTATTTCTAGCTTTTTTATGAGGAGGAAAACCAAGAAAAAGAAATTTATCAGTTGGGAATCCAGAAATACTTAGAGCAGTTACCACAGCGGAGACCCCTGGAACAGGAACTATTTCCACATCTGTTAGTTTTGAAATTAATAAGTTTCCTGGGTCACTTATACCGGGTGTCCCTGCATCAGTTACCAAAGCCAAGTCATTTCCCCCTGCTAACAGTTTTTTAATTTCATTTACTTTTTTATCTGTACTATGTTGGTGATAGCTGATTGTTTTTGCATCAATTTTATATCTATCTAATAATTTTCTGGTAACTCTGGTATCTTCACATAGGATATAATTCACTTCTTTCAAAGTCTCTAGTGCTCTAAACGTAAAATCACCCAAATTTCCTATTGGGGTAGCCACAATAAAGAGTTTTCCTGTCGTATCCATAGCAATATTCTAACAAAATTAGGCTAAAAATACAAGAAATCCCGCATTAAGCGGGATTTTTATTATTCTTTTATTCTGATTTTTTCTAAATAAATTATAGGATAGATAATATCTTCATTGTAATCTTTTTTTTGTTTATACCCTTTTCCAAAAAGATTTGCCAAAGCTACAATTTCAACAGTCTTTGTACCATCTGCAAATTGAACTTCTATATCAAATTTTACCTCTCTTAGACCTATATCACTTTGTCCAAATTTATCCTCTCTCTTTTTTTTTAATCTATCAGGACCAGCAACGATTTTTCTTTTAGTTAAATAATCACAAAAAGCAACTACATCTGAAAAAGGATTACCTTTTAGATTAGCATCGTTATCTATGGTAGCTTGAACTCTTTTTTGATTATCCAAAACAAATTTTTGTTCTACTGATTCGTGCCTGTATTCTCTGTTCATACTTTTAATTTTTATCTTCCTCTATGGCCCCTACAGGACAAGCATCTAGAGCTTGTTGTAATAAATCCTCCTCGTCACCGTGAGGGATTATAGCATGAGCTTTCCCGTCTTCACCAAGCTCAAAACTTTGCATGGCTAAAATAGTACATGTTCCACACCCAATACATTTGTCTTGATCTACTTTTAGTTTCATAAAGCATTGATTTAAACTGATTAATACTGATTTTAATAAAGCATTGATAGATTTTTCTGTTTGAATCTGTTTAAATCAATGCTTGTTTTTTCCAATTTTTAATAGCCAATTGGAGTGCTTGATCACCTAAAACTGAACAGTGAATTTTTCTTGCTGGTAAACCACCAAGTCTCTCAGTAATATCTTGCGGAGTTATTTTTAAGGCTTCTTCCACTGTCATACCGTTATTTTCTAGTAGCATTTCTGAAAGTACAGAAGTAGAAGCAATGGCTGAGCCACAACCAAATGTTTGCCATTTGCAATCTGCAATCTTATTATTTTCTATCTTTATCCAGATAACCATCTCGTCCCCACAAGCTGGTGAACCAACTCGTCCTTCAAAATAATCTGACAAATCAAAGTTCTCGCTATTAAGAAGCATATTCTTGGGATGAAAAAAATGCTCTCTGACTTTTTCACTATAGAGCCAAGAATTTCCGTCCTTGTCTTGAATTTTTGCTACATTATTTTCCATACTTATTTTAAATAGAACTCAAATTATACAAATCGAACAAATTTATACAAATAAATAATTTGCGAAAATTTGTAATAATTTGTTAGATTTGTGTTCTATCGTCTTGTATTTACAGGACTAATCTCTCTCAACTTTTCTACAATTCCAGGTAAATACTCCATTACATAGTCAATATCAGCTTTGGTGGTCCTCTTACCAAGACTAAAGCGCAAACTACCGTGAATCGTCTCGTGTGGCTTCCCACAGGCTGCTAAAACATGAGAAGGATCAAGAGAGAGAGAAGTACAAGCTGAACCAGTGGAGCAATAAATTCCTTTGGCATCCAGATAGAGTAAAAGTGCCTCTCCTTCTATATCTAGAAAAGTTACATTTAGATTGTTTGGTAGACGCGTGTATTCATTACTTAGTAGATCGGGGCCATTAAGTTCCACTTTTTTAATTTTAGTTTGGATTTCTTGCCAAAAATAATTACGTAAATCAACTAGACGCATATTTTCATCCTGTCTTTTTTCTTGGGCCAATTCCAGAGCTTTTGCTAGACCAACAATACCTGGAATATTTTCTGTACCAGCTCGCAGACCAAATTCTTGATGACCACCATAAATTATTGGCTCTATATTTACTCCACGTCTTTTATACAACAAACCAATACCCTTAGGTCCATATATTTTACTACCATTAAAAGTCAATAAATCAACATGAAGCTTTTCTACATCTAGTTCTAATACTCCGGCTGTTTGACAAGCGTCTGTATGAAAAAAAGGATACTCCGTGTTATTAGATTTGCGATATTTTAAAATTTCACGTCCAATATCGGCGATAGGTTCTACTGTGCCAATTTCATTATTAGCCATCATAATAGAAATTAGAATAGTATCTGGACGAATAGCTTCTCTGACTTTTTTGGGGGAAATAAAACCCTGTGAATCTGGTTCCAGATAAGTTATTTCAAAACCTTCACTCTCTAATTTTTTCATACAATGCAAAACTGCATGGTGTTCAATTTTTGTGGTGATAATGTGTTTGCCGTGTTTTATGTGTTTCCTGGCTACACCAAATATCGCTAGATTGTCAGATTCTGTGCCACCACTAGTAAAAATAATATTATCAGACATGGCGTGTAGTATATCGGCAATTTTTTTACGAGCATCATTGAGTACTCCATTGGCTTCACGTCCTATTTTATATAGACCACCAGGGTTACCAAAAGAATCAGCCAAAAATGGTTCCATAGCTTTTATAACTTCATCAGCTACATAGGTAGTCGCAGCATGATCCAGATAGACTTCCAAGTTGTCTTTTGATTTACCAAACATAATTATTTAAAAATTTCTCCAAGCTTTATAGATTCTAGAATTTTGACCAATTTTTTATTAACAACTTTAAAAACCTTTTCTGAGATACATTTACCTTTACGGCTACATGTACAACCCTCTTTAAGACAATTGGCTACAGCGTACTCGCCTTCAATAATTTCTACCACAGTTTTTAAATCAACCCCTTTCAAACTTTTTGACAGACGATAACCTCCGCAAGAGCCCTTGGTTGATTCTACTAAACCAGCTTCACGGAGTTTTTTGGCAATACGTTGCAAAAACAAAAAAGAAATTCCCGTTTCTTTGGAAAATTTTCTTAAACTTAACAATTGGTCACCTTTTAAATTGTTTAGAGATTCCAATAGTTGAATGCTGTAGTCAACTTCTTTGGTAAATTGAAGCATAGTAGAAAGCTAAAAGTAGCTAAAGTATACCATACAGGTATGATATGTCAATACTTCTGACTTAGAGTGGCAAGGTCAAATTGATATTACCACTACCTTCTCCACTAGCATTTGTAGGGGCAACAGGTATATCAAAATTGACTGGAAAAGGGGTCAGATCCCCTGTCAGAGTCTTTATGTAAAGCATTTTATTTTTCTTACCGTACTCATAAACTTCTTTGGTTACTCTTACATCTTGTTCACAATATTTTGCTACTTTGTCTTTTTCTCCGTTTTCCCACCATTCTTGTGCCACCAAACCATTGGCACTCTTGCTCATATTTTCGAGATTTGCCTTGGCAATGTCATCTAGTTTGTAACGAGAACCAGTTGATTCTCTTATTACCTTTAATAAGTCTAGGTGAGGAAACTTCATAAGGTCACCAGCATAATATCTATCCAAAATTGGCAGATCAAAGTGTTCACTATTGTAACCAATCAATCTTTCGGCTTTTTCCAAAATTGGCCACAACTCACCCAATTGGTCTTCAAAAAAAGAAGTATATTTATTTGTTTCGTATTCATAAATAGAGACCACAGTAATAGTCAGATTATCATAGTTTCTAATGTCACCTATGGTTTCAATGTCTAGAACAATTTCTCTTGACATAGTTATATTTTCTTAAATTTTACAGAGAAAATTGGTTCGTATTCGTTTTCATATTGATCATGTACTTCGACAGTTTCACCCTTCATAAATTTTGTCATAGCTGCATCACTGAGTAATTCTATATCAGATTCCAAATCAATTTTTAAATCGTCAAGTTTTGTAAACTCAGATGCAAATTGACTTTTTGTCGCCAATTCAATTTCCTTTTTCTTGGCACGCATTGTTTTCATTTTTTCAGAGATTTCTTGGTATTCTTGAGAAGTAGATAAAGCATCTCTATATGCTGATTTTAAATCTTTTTGTTGCTTCTTGGCTTCTTGAATTCTAATAAAAATTTGTTGTACATCTTGCATAGTTTTATTTTTTTAAGTTTATGAAACGTATTTTAGCACAAAAAAAAGAAAGCTCCAAACCGAAGCTTCTTTTTTAGAAAATTATTTATTTTTGCAATAAACTTTCCAACTTTCCTTTGTCAAAACCAACCATAATTTCACCGTTTATGTCAATCACTGGCACACCCATTTGACCAGATTTCTTGATCATTTCTTGGGCTTTTGTTTGATCTATAGATACATCTACTTCTGTAAAGTCCTGACCTTTTTCTTTTAAGAAATCTTTGGCCATATTACAATATGGGCAGGTTGGAGTTGAATAAACTATTATATTCATATATTTCTATTTAAGAATTACATACTAATTTTATCCTATATAAGTTTTTAGTCAATCTGTGGATAAAAAAACCAGCTAATTATCTAATTTTTTACTGTGTTGAGCTAAATAATTTTATAACTTTTATCCAATTTCAATTTCAAACCCAGCTAACAAAGACAAAACTTCTGGTTGTGAAAACACAGCTTTCTTTAATCTATTTTGAGTTGGGTCAATATAATAATTTCTTGCACCAATAAAATCTACCTTTTCTAAGTTTGTATTTCTAAATTTGCTAGCTTGTAGATCAGAATCAGTAAAATTAGAACCAGAAAGATTTGAATTTATAAAATCAGTTTCTCTAACAATACTTTCAATAAAATTACTTTTTTTTATATCAAGATTGCTAAAAACACAAAGTTCAATTCGACAATTTTTAAATTTCCAATCTATAAGGAAATTATTAATTTTTGTAAATACTACTCCAACTAATTTACAATTTTTAAAAAGTACATTCTGAAAACTACAATTATGAACTTTTATATTTGATAAATTACAATCTTGGAAATCGCAGTCAATAAAAATTGAGTTAGAAAAATCACAACCACTAAAATCACATTTTTTAAATGCACAATTAGAAAATTCTTTATCACCTAAGTCTTCTTGAAGCAAAGAAATCTTTTGAAATTCCTTTTCGTTATATGTATTTAATTCAATTTCCATATTTTTAAAACAAGACAATTGTTTTTATTTTACTCTTTTCTATGTATTTTGTCCAAACTTATAAAACAAAAAATCCGCTAAAATAAGCGGAAATTTTGTTTGCTCCGACTATGGGACGAGGTTGGAACCTATTTTGGTGGAAATTAATTAGATATATTTATTTTTAAATATAATTTTCCATTCATTTGAAAAAGATTCATAATCTATAGATTCAAAAATATTTTTAATTTGTAATAAAGATTTTCCAGTTAACAAAGGGATATTTCTAATATGAAATGTATCTAACCACCCTATAAGCTCCTCAGGGTTTGTGCCATCGAGTAAAGATTCAATATGGTTTATGACAATATTTTTTGCATTTAAAAATTCTTTTATTGTCGGTTTGTTTAGTAAGAATTTTTTACAATTTTTTTCATCTAAAATTTTTTCATTTTCAGAATATATAAAAAATACCAAATTATTCGTTTCTCTTGTAAATGCCTGATCCCACTTTGGATTGAGTGATAGATGTCGAAAATAAAATATACGTTGAAGAATTAGAAAAAAAGGAGAACTATTATTTGTTTTAATTATGATTGCCTTTACTGTTGGTAACGATACATATTTAGATGAAATAATCTTTGTTTGATTAAATTTAATTGGTTTTAAATACTTTTTTTTATTACACAAATTATTAAAATTTTTGGATTCATCAGGTGTAAGTGTTGCTCCGGCAATAATAATGTGCTGTGAACTTAAATTTAACATTTTTTTCCAAACATTATCAATTTTATATAGATCTTTGTATGAAAACGAATTAATTAATTCAACATCTCCAATTATATTTATTTTTGGATCATATATTCGAGCATCTAATGACCGTGTCGCTTTATTTTGGATCTGATTTTCTAAAGTTTTAATTTCTTCAACAATATTTCTTTGTTCTGAAATAAACTGGTCCTCATCGCATTTCCAGTGATATATCATTTCTTTTAAAATTTTACAAACTTCTTTTAAATCTATTTTGGAACATACTATATTAATTTCTAAAAAATCAATAGATGTGTGTGCATATAACGTATCAAATAATAAATCAAATTTTATTCGTAAATCATTAGCTTTAATATTTTTTGTTTCTACAAACATGAGGTGTTCTGCAAAATGTAGAAGACCATTATGAGATTTATCAATATTTATATCGTGCAAATCAAATAAAATACAAAAGGCAATTGTATTTTTCCATGTAGTTTTTTGATGATGTAACATAAAAGTGAGAAGAACGGGGTGACGTTTAGACGTCGCCCCGTTGTGAATGGAGATGGCTGGCGCTATTAGCGCTTGCCGCTTCTGGGGCCGCCGCTGTTGGGGTTGCCTTTCGCGTTCTGCGAGTGGTGTCCACCCGAGCTGTGTTGGGCGTTCTTGCCTGGACCAGAGGATTTGGACCTCGAGCCCGTTTTACCACCAGAGTTGTTGCGTCGACCACTATTACCCGAACCGCTTTTGGACATGTTATCCTCCAAAAAAAGAACAGTAATACCCACGAGGGCTCTGAAAAAATCAGAGAGTACCCAAGCAAGTTGTATAACAACTTTATCACACGGTAAGGAGAAATGTCAAATTAAATTACTACCAGTAAAATTGACGATTCCATTTTTTTATTGATCTACTCGTATTTTATTTATATACAAAAATTAGAAGCAAAAAATCCGCTAAAATAAGCGGAAATTTTGTTTGCTCCGACTATGGGACGAGGTTGGAACCTATTTTGGTGGAAATTAATTAGATATATTTATTTTTAAATATAATTTTCCATTCATTTGAAAAAGATTCATAATCTATAGATTCAAAAATATTTTTAATTTGTAATAAAGATTTTCCAGTTAACAAAGGGATATTTCTAATATGAAATGTATCTAACCACCCTATAAGCTCCTCAGGGTTTGTGCCATCGAGTAAAGATTCAATATGGTTTATGACAATATTTTTTGCATTTAAAAATTCTTTTATTGTCGGTTTGTTTAGTAAGAATTTTTTACAATTTTTTTCATCTAAAATTTTTTCATTTTCAGAATATATAAAAAATACCAAATTATTCGTTTCTCTTGTAAATGCCTGATCCCACTTTGGATTGAGTGATAGATGTCGAAAATAAAATATACGTTGAAGAATTAGAAAAAAAGGAGAACTATTATTTGTTTTAATTATGATTGCCTTTACTGTTGGTAACGATACATATTTAGATGAAATAATCTTTGTTTGATTAAATTTAATTGGTTTTAAATACTTTTTTTTATTACACAAATTATTAAAATTTTTGGATTCATCAGGTGTAAGTGTTGCTCCGGCAATAATAATGTGCTGTGAACTTAAATTTAACATTTTTTTCCAAACATTATCAATTTTATATAGATCTTTGTATGAAAACGAATTAATTAATTCAACATCTCCAATTATATTTATTTTTGGATCATATATTCGAGCATCTAATGACCGTGTCGCTTTATTTTGGATCTGATTTTCTAAAGTTTTAATTTCTTCAACAATATTTCTTTGTTCTGAAATAAACTGGTCCTCATCGCATTTCCAGTGATATATCATTTCTTTTAAAATTTTACAAACTTCTTTTAAATCTATTTTGGAACATACTATATTAATTTCTAAAAAATCAATAGATGTGTGTGCATATAACGTATCAAATAATAAATCAAATTTTATTCGTAAATCATTAGCTTTAATATTTTTTGTTTCTACAAACATGAGGTGTTCTGCAAAATGTAGAAGACCATTATGAGATTTATCAATATTTATATCGTGCAAATCAAATAAAATACAAAAGGCAATTGTATTTTTCCATGTAGTTTTTTGATGATGTAACATAAAAGTGAGAAGAACGGGGTGACGTTTAGACGTCGCCCCGTTGTGAATGGAGATGGCTGGCGCTATTAGCGCTTGCCGCTTCTGGGGCCGCCGCTGTTGGGGTTGCCTTTCGCGTTCTGCGAGTGGTGTCCACCCGAGCTGTGTTGGGCGTTCTTGCCTGGACCAGAGGATTTGGACCTCGAGCCCGTTTTACCACCAGAGTTGTTGCGTCGACCACTATTACCCGAACCGCTTTTGGACATGTTATCCTCCAAAAAAAGAACAGTAATACCCACGAGGGCTCTGAAAAAATCAGAGAGTACCCAAGCAAGTTGTATAACAACTTTATCACACGGTAAGGAGAAATGTCAAATTAAATTACTACCAGTAAAATTGACGATTCCATTTTTTTATTGATCTACTCGTATTTTATTTATATACAAAAATTAGAAGCAAAAAATCCGCTAAAATAAGCGGAAATTTTGTTTGCTCGCATATAGGGACAGCTTCCGAACTTTTTTTGTTAAAAATAGCTATTAATTTAATTGTTAAA